>CAZKZT010000018.1:0-6733 GCA_964557265.1 uncultured Hyphomicrobium sp. | reverse complement strand
CTGCGGACGAATGGCGCCCCTCCCCGCGACCTTGCTGGGGAGGGGATCGCGACAGGGGCAGACCCAGCGCGAAAAATTGTGCATACGCACAATGCCGCAGGCGAAGGCTGATCTGTCGGCCTCCCGTATTTCCGGCCACGGCCCAATTAGCGCTGCCCCATTCTTGGAGTGGACGGATCGAACTTGACTTCCTAAAAGGGAATTGGTTTGGCGGCCCTGGGTAACCGGCGGCATAGCCTGCTCCAATGATCGCAACCCGATCGTACTCTTCTGGGAGGAAGACCAATGTTGAAAGCTCGTCTGGCCTCGGCTGTCGCCGTGGCCACTCTTGGTTTTTGTGGCATTGCGAACGCGGCCGACGTCCGCTTCATGACCGGCCCACAGGCCGGGTTCTGGGTACCGCTCGGCGGCCAGCTCAAGGACGCCTGGGAGAAATCTGTTTCCGACCTCAAAATCCAGCAAATGCCGGGCGCCGGCATCGCCAATGTCCGCGCGATCCAGGAAGGCAAGGCGGAAATCGGTTTCGGCAACACGATCTCGACGGCGGACGCCTTTAACGGCACGGGTGAAGCCCCGCTCGACAAGAAGCACGACAAGGTCTGCAACGTCGCGACGCTTTACCCTCAATACTTCCAGATGGTCGCCAACGCCGACTCCGGCGTGAAGACCCTCAAGGACGTCAAGGGCAAGGGGTTCGCCACCCAAGTGCGCGGCAACACGGGTGAGCTCATCGCTCGTCACGTCCTGCGCGTGAGCGGCTACACCTACAGCGATGTCAAGGCGAGCTTCACCAACAGCTACACCGACAGCATCGAGCAGATGAAGGACAACCGGATGCACGTGTTCGCGCTCGGCACCGGCATCCCGGCGAGCTCGCTCATGGATCTTTCCTCCGCACGCGATATCACTGTCATCGACATGGCGGCGATTTACGAGCCGATGAAGAAGATCAATCCGGCCTACAAACTCGTGACGATCCCGAAAGGCACGTATCCGAAGCAGGACAAGGACGTGCAGACCATCGGCTACTACACGCACGTGATCGCCGCCTGCTCGCTTCCCGAGGACACCGTCTACAAAATGACGGGCTCCATCCTCAACGCGAAGGAAGGGATGACGGCGGTGTACAAGGAGCTTTCCAAGCTGACGCCCGAAGTCATGGCGCAGGACATCGGCGTTCCTTTCCACGCCGGCGCGCTCAAGTGGTACAAAGAGAAGGGCGTCGCGATCAAGTAAGCGCGAGGCGCATGAATTGCGGGGCGGCCACAAGCCGCCCCGAACTCCATAAGCACATAAAAGAAGACCCTCGGGCGGGAACGGCCAAATGACCTCGACCACGGCCGCGCGGAATCTGCCGCGCCAGCTGGCGTCTGCCATTGCTCTGGCGATGGCGCTCTACCACATCTACGTGATCATTCCGCCGATGGACTTCATCTCGCCATCGCTGCGCGAGGTGTTCCGCGGACCGCCGACGGACTATATCTTCCGCGGCATCCATCTGATTTTCGCGCTGGTGCTGACCTTCCTCTACTATCGCCTGCGTTCGCCGACCGACGACGACATGGCGATGCTGGTGCCGGAAGAGCGCGCCGAGGTCGAGCGCAAGCATCAAACGCCGAGCCTTCTGGACTACGTGCTGGTCGCCGCGAGCATCGTCTCGGTCGGTTACATCTTCGTCTATTACGACTACATCATCGATCGCATCATCTACGTCGATGACATGACGTGGACGGATATCGCCCTCAGCGTCACGCTGATCGTGATCCTGCTCGAAGCCGCGCGCCGCGTCATCGGCCCGGCCCTGCCGCTGACGTGCGTCGCCTTCGGCCTCTACGCCTACTTCTTCACGCGCATAGAACCGATCCGCTTCATCGACCAGCTCTACCTCTCGACCGAGGGCATCTTCGGCCAGCCGCTCGCCGTGTCGGCGTCCTACGTCACGATCTTCGTGCTGTTCGGCGCGTTCATGGAGAGGACCGGCACCGGCCAGCTGTTCATGGACTTCGCCATGGGCATCACCGGCCACACCGCCGGCGGACCGGGCAAGGTTTCGGTCGTCTCCTCATCGTTGTTCGGCACGATTTCCGGCTCCGCCGTCGCCAACGTGATGGTCGACGGCCCGATCGCCATTCCGTTGATGAAGCGCACTGGCTTCAAGCCTCATTTCGCGGCTGCGGTGGAAGCGGTGGCATCGACAGGCGGGCAGATCATGCCGCCGATCATGGGCGCCGCTGCCTTCGTCATGGCTGAGTTCCAGGGCGTCCCGTATGCCCAGATCGTCATCTGGGCCGCTATTCCGGCGGTTCTCTACTACGTGTCCTGCTTCTGCGCCGTGCACTTCGAGGCGAAACGCCAGGGTCTGCTCGGCGTGCCGCGGTCGGAGCTTCCCGTCCTGCGGCAGGTGATGGTCCGGCGCGGGCATCTTTTCATTCCCGTCTGCGGCATCCTGTTCGTCATGTACTCGGGCTACAGCGCGCCGCTCGCCGCTCTCACCGGCACGCTGCTGTGCTTCCCCGTCGCATGGTTCGGACCTGTCGTGCTGCTCGTGTTGCCGGCACTCATGGTACTCTCTTATCTCGTGCCGAGCGTTCCCACGATCATCCCTGAAATCGTCGGCCTCAATCCCTTGATCGAGGCGGCCATCGCGACTGCGATCATCCTGTACTGGATGCGGGCGGTGCGCGGCCGGATCGTTCTCCTCGACATCGAGCTGAAGCCCATGATCGAGGCACTGATCGACGGCGCACGCAACACGCTGCCGGTGGCGCTCGCCTGCGCGGCCGCCGGTATCATCATCGGTATCGTGATCCTGACCGGCCTCGGCATTACGTTCACCCAGTGGGTCATCGGCATTTCGCAGAACGTGCTGATCCTGGCTCTGCTGCTGACAGCGGTCGGCGGCATCGTCATGGGCATGGGCATGCCGACCACGCCGGCCTACATCATCATGGTGGCCCTGTTGGTCCCCGCGCTGGTGAAGCTCGGCGTCGTTACGCCAGCCGCCCACATGTTCGCGTTCTACTACGCGATCTTGTCAGCGATCACGCCGCCCGTCGCCCTTGCGGTGTTCGCGGCCTCGGGCATCGCCAAGTCCAGCTTATGGTCGACAGGCTGGGCAGCCGTGCGGATCGGCGCCGCTGGCTTCGTCGTGCCGTTCATGTTCGTCTATGAGCCGGCGCTGCTGATGATCGGTGAGTGGCCGTGGATCATCTGGCGATTTGTCATCTCCTGCATTGGTATCGCGATGCTGGCCGGTGGCCTGCATGGCTACCTGCTCGCCTGGATGCCCATGTGGCAGCGTGCTGTTGCGGTCTTCGCTGCCTTCTCTCTCGTCGTGCCGCACATCCTGAGCGACCTCGTCGGACTGGGCCTTGGCGGGGCGCTTCTCGCGTACCAGTATTTCACGCCGCCGGTGAGGGAAGTGAAAACGCTGGTCATGGGCGCGAAGGACCAACCGGAAACATAATCAGCGTGAATCGAACGAGCGGGCGGCGGGCGGAATGGCTCGCCGCCCGCTACTGTATTCAGCGCGCTGCACGCAGGAAGTAGGCACCGCCGGCGAGCCCGACTGCCAGCACGACCAACGCCAGCGGATGTTGCGCCAGAACCGTAATGTCACCGCCGCTGATGATGATCGACTGGCGTAGCGACAGCTCGAACTGCGGGCCGATGACGAATCCGATCAGGAATGTCACCCGCGAGTAGTCGAAGCGGTGCATCAGATAGCCGAGGATTGCGAAGCCGATCATCAGCTGCACGGCGAACATCGAGCGGCTTTCCATGTAGGAGCCGACAAGACACAGCACCGTGACAACCGGAATGATGACCGTTGCGGGGACGCGCGTCAGCTGGGCGAAGCCGACGAGCCCGACCCTTCCGACCACAAGCATAGCAATCGCCGCAACCATCATCACACCGTAGATGCCCGACACGAGACGGCCGTGCTCGGCGAACATGCCGGGCCCCGGCGTGACGCCGTGAATCATCAGCGCTGCGATCAGAATGGCGGCCGACACGCTGCCGGGCAGCCCCAGCGCGAACAGTGGAATGAAACTCGCAGGTACCACCGCATTGTCCGCCGTTTCCGCCGCGGCCACCCCCTTGACCTCGCCTTTGCCGAATTCCTCGCCGGGCTTGGCGAGACGCTTCGCAAACGCGTAGGAGGCAAACGACGCAACCGTGGGGCCGAGCCCAGGCAGAATACCAATTCCGGTGCCGATCACGCTCGAGCGCAGGAAGGTTGGCAGGAGATAGAGGAACTCCCCCCAGCTCAACCGCCGGTCGGCTTCATTGGGGATCACAGCGACGGGTTCGGCTTGTCGCGCCAGCACACTCTCGGCCTGGATGATCATCTCGGACAACGCGAGCATGCCGACGGTCACCGCGAGCAGCGGCACGCCATCCAGCAGCTCGACCTGCCCGAACGTGAGACGTGGCGTGCCGCTTTCGAGATCGAGTCCCACCGTCGCGATCAGGATCCCGAAGACGCCGGCCGCCAGCCCGCGCAGCAGCGACTTGCCGGCCAGCGCCGCAATCAGCGTCAGCGCCATCAGCATGATCGCCGACATCTCGATCGGTCCGATCTTGAGCGAGAATCTGGCAAGCGGCGCCGCAATGATGATCAGCGCCAGTGTGCCGATGAGATCGCCGATGACCGAACCATAGAGCGCCACCTTCAGCGCCTTGATGGCCTTTCCCGCTCGCGCCATCGGGTAGCCGTCGAGACAGGTGACGGTCGCGTTCGGCTCACCGGGCGTGTTGATGAGGATCGCGGTCGTCGCGCCGCCAGCGCCGCTCGCCTTGGCGATCCCGATCAGGAATGCAACCGCCGACAGCGGCGTCATGTAGTAGCTGAGCGGGACCGCAATCGCGAGCGCGGCTGGGCGGTTGAGCCCGGGCAACACGCCGATCACGTACCCCATCAGAACGCCCAGAACGACGAACGCTACCGTGATCGGCTGCAGCGCGTCGCCGAACCCCAGGACCAGATCGCTCATGTGTGGACCTCAGCCCAGAAACAAATAGAAGCACCCGGCGACGAAAGCCGTCGTCAGGCCGATCAACAGCAGCCGGCGCTCGCCGAGAGCCAGCATGCCGAGCGGGATCACGACTGCCGCCGTCGCGACAAGGCCGCCAAACCTGAGGATGATCGCAGCGAGAACGGCGAGACCGCCGATCGTGGCCAGCGCCGACCAACCTGCCGGATAGGCCTCCTCCAATGCGGAGCGGCTCCACAATCGCCGCATGCCATCGGCAAGCACCAGGAGACCGATCACACCGGCACACAATCTCGGCAGGAAGCCGGGATCGAGTCCCATGCCACCGCCTGACACCTGCGCAGGGATGATCCAGAAGAGCGCCAGCAACGCTGCGCCGCCGAGAACGATCAATTCACCAATGACCGAGCCGCGCGAACGCGGCTCGGTTGGCAGATTGTCGCCACTCACTTCGCGGCCTCGATGAGCTGCTTGTAGGACTCAGCGTGCCCCTTGATCGTCCTGTCGAGTTCGTCACCCGTGAGAACGACGTTGTTGAGGCTCCGCTTCTCCATCAGCGCCACGACGGAGGGATCCTTGCCGGCCTCCTCGAATGCGGCGATGAGCTTAGCCTTCACATCCGCCGGCAGGCCCTTCGGGGCGACATAGAGGATGAGATTGACGCTCGAAATGCCGTACCCCAGTTCTTTCAAGGTCGGCACATCGGGGAGCCCTGCCACGCGCTTATCCGCCAGCACGGCCAGCACCGACAGATTGCCTGCCTTGGCCTGCGGATAGTAGGCGCCGGAGCTGTAGGCCAGGTCGACGTGACCGCCGAGCACCTGCGTCACGGCTTCCGCGCCGCCTTTGGTCGGCACCGGCACGAGCGTCAAACCCGCTTTCTTGCCGAGCACCTTCGTCATCATGCGATCGAGCGAGGTCGTGGAGGCATAGTTCAGTTTGCCGCTGGCCTTGCTGGCCGCGAGCGCCTCGGCCAGCGTCTTCCAGCCGTGCTTCGGCAGCGCAATGAAGGCTTCGGGGAAATCACCGATAGCCGCAACGTACGTGAAGTCCTCGAGCTTGTAGCCGAGCGCCGTCATCTGCGGATCGAGCGCGATCGTCGTCGATGTCAGCGCGACCAGATTGTAGCCGTCTGCGGGCTGCTTGGTGAGTGCCGTCGCGGCGACAGCACCACCGGCGCCTGGCCGGTTTTCCACGATCACCGGCTGGCCGAGCTTCTTCGACACGAGCTCACCGACCGCGCGCGCTGCGACGTCGGTGGTACCACCAGCGCCAAAGCCGACCGTGATCGTGACCGGCTTTTCCGGCCAAGCTGCCTGCGCCGTCGAAAATGCAAGTGAGCACGCGGCCAGCGCTGCTGCCGCGCGATACATCAGTGTTCTGGTCATATCGGTTCCCTGACGCCAATCTGAATTGCGGATGTCGGCCGAACGGGCGTTCGGCACGGCGTCCAGATCCTGCATGTCGCGTGTGTGAGCCGGCACAAGCAACCGGCTGACCCACCCGCAACGCAGGCGCTGCTGTCATCCCTTCCCGGAGGTCCCTCGACAGGACTCTTGTCGTTTCCGTATTGTCCGTCGCGAATACGACGACGTCCCCACATTGCAACGATACCAAGTTCTCGACGCCTGACAACCGCGCACGACGCCACATTGCCTCACCTTGCGGCAGTGAAGGTGCTTGATCGACGAGCAACAACGCTTCGCCGAACGCGCCACATCAGGCCGATTGGTGCG
>CAZKZT010000017.1:15586-18511 GCA_964557265.1 uncultured Hyphomicrobium sp. | reverse complement strand
ATTCCGCTCAGCGAGCACAGCAACGGCCAGCAACGTCGCGCTCAACAGCACTGTAGCGGCAAAACCAAACCCGACCGCGACACGCGCATCGATGCGGCTCAGTGTTTCGTCCGCATCGGCCATCGCACGATCGGTTCGCGCGATCGCCAGTCTCTGCACCCAAAGCTGCCCTGTCATGGCAAGCTCGGTCTGTCCGCGAACGAGATCGATCGTCTGGGCGCGCAGAACCTCGGTCGCGTACGCGTGCCGACGGCTCGCACGTCGGGCAGCCGACACGACGGTCGCGGGAATGCCGAAGCTCGCAGCGAGAAATAGGAGTGCCGCACTGATACCAAGAAGCGGATGCATGATGCCAAGCGCCACGCCCATCACGAGAGCCGTCGCGAGCGTCACCACGACGGGCACGGCACCGCGCAGATAAAGCGAATCCAGCGCATCCACATCCTGCGTCAGGCGGAAGAGCACTTTCCCCGGGCGCCTCATCAGAACGTGCGCCTCCGCCCTCTCCGCCCAGCCGCGGAAAAGCCGCTCGCGCAGGGCCGCAAGAACGCCGAGCGTCGCATCATGCGTTGCCAATCGCTCGCCATAGCGCAGTGCGGTGCGCGAGAGAGCGAGCAGGCGAATACCAGCCGAGGGCGCGAACACGTCGAACGCGAGCGCGGTCGCCATGCTGAGCCCGGCCAGCGCCGTCGCGGTAATGAACCAGCCTGCGAGGCCGAGCAGAGCCATACCACTGAGCGCCGCCGCGACCGCCAGAAGCAAGCCGGCCACGACTAGTCCACGGCCAGCTTCGCGGAGCAGGCTCCCTATCGGCTTGAGGTCGCGAAGGGCCTGCCTCATGCGGCATCCTCCATGGACGGCGCCTTGAGCTGAATGACCCTGTCCAGGCGGGCGGCGAGAACGGGATCGTGCGTCGCCAGGATCAACGTGCGACCAGCCGCCAGAGCGAGCAGGTTGTCGCCGATCTCACGCGCCGTCGCTGCATCGAGATGGGACGTCGGCTCATCCGCAAGAATGATCTCCGCGTGTTTGTTTGCGGCAATGCGGGCGAGTGCGAGCCGAAGCGCCTCGCCACCCGACAGCCCGCTGCCGCCCTCACCGATCGCCGCGCTCCGACGCGACCGCCACACGGACGACAACCTGGCAAACGCCAATGCGTCCGCGACATCCGCATTCGTGACGTCCGCGCGCCCGAGCTTCACGTTGCTCGCGAGCGTGCCCGAAAAGATATGTGGCTGCTGGCCGATCCACGCCATACGCGCGCGCAGTGACGCAGCGCTATCTCCGTCGAGCTGGCGATCACCGATCCGTATCTCACCGGAATTCGCGCCCGCCAGACCGGCCACGAGCGCGAGGAGCGTCGATTTACCGGAGCCGCTGGGCCCCAGAATAGCCACATGCTCGCCCGGCCGAACACGAAGACTGAGGTCATGAAAGACGGCACGTGACGCCCCTGGATACCGGAAGCTTAGCGCGCGGATATCGATCCCTGCCGCGTCATGCGCCGCCGAAACCATCGGCGTCTGGCGTCCGGCGGTGCCGAGCACGCGGCTCTTCGTTTCGTTGGCGACCCGCTCAAGCGCGTCGATGGCAGCAACGCCCGCCGCGCGGTCGTGCCAGACACTCGAAAGATCCCGCAATGGCTCGAAGAACGCGGGCGCGAGCAAGAGAATGAACAGCCCCTGCTCAAGCGTCAGGAGTTCGCCCCAGGCACCGAAAGCGATCTGACCGAGCAGATGAAATCCCACGTAGACCGCCACCATCGCAACGCCAAGCGCCGCGAAGAACTCGAGAACCGCCGACGAGAGAAACGCGATCCGGAGAACGCTCATCGTTCTCGCGCGCACGCTCTCGGCCTCGACGCGCAGGCGCCGGGCAGTCGTCTCCACCGCATCGAGAGATCGAATCGTGGCGAGGCCGCGCAAGCGGTCCAGCAGAAACGCATTCATGCTGCCAAGCTCCACGAGCCGGGCTTCACTCTCGGCTTTTGCGCGCCAGCCGATCAGCGCCATGAAAATGGGAATGAGCGGCGCAGCTAGGACGAGCGCGATCGTTGCAGCCCATGAAAGCGGCAGCACGCAGAGAACGATGGCCACAGGAACGACAACCGCCCGCAGACGCGCAGTCTTGTAGCGCGTGAGATAGGGCACGATCGCTTCCGCTTGCTCCGCGATGATGCTGGCTGCGCGACCGGATTCCGTGCGTGCCTTGTCGAGTGGTGAGCGTTCTGCGAGAGCCGCAGCGGCATCGGATCGGCACGTCGAGAGAAACGTGCGAGCCACTCGAAAGGCGATCCGCGTGCCGGCAGCGTCGAGAAGAGCTCGCGCCGCGCCGAGCACAAACACACCAGCCGCAGCCCAGATAACGGCCTCGGCGGGTTGACCTGCGGCGATCGCCCCGATCGCCATGCTGATCAGGATCGCTTGCGGTATCCAGACCAGTGACGCGCCGATTTGCAAACCCGCCGCAAGCCGGCTGTACGCGGGAGGCGGCGATGACACAGCAGGATCGGCGACCTCGCACCGCGTCGGCCCATCCGATTGCACCGATCGGCGTAGCACGCCAGCCAACGACCAGCGCGCCGGCCTGGCCAGGATCGCGCGTTCCGAAACCATCGACACTCTCCGCCTCAGGATGGCTCTCATCGGACGCTACCCGCCGCCTCGCGGTTGGTCCAGGGCCATGCGCCAATCGGCTGCATGAGCGTGCCACCAGACGATCGTGCCCAAAGCCATCCGCTGCAGACACGCGAGCCCGAGAACGATACCGGTATCGAGGCGCACAAAGCTGCGGCACCTCGTCCGCCGCGACAAAGTGGAGCGCGTCGAAAAGTAAAGATAAACCAGCAGAGAGCGCGCCCCGGCCGGAGTTGTCACCGGATACCGGTCCGGTCGCGAGCAGCGCGCATGAGCAGCGGCCAGAAGC
>CAZKZT010000017.1:0-15576 GCA_964557265.1 uncultured Hyphomicrobium sp. | reverse complement strand
ACCGGACCGGTATCCGGTGACAACTCCGGCCGGGGCGCGAGCAGCGCAAATGCGCGGCGGCCAGAAGCCGCTCCTCATCGCGTGCTGACGCGGGAACGAGGCCAACGCCTCGTCCCGCGCAACCCGCCTTCGTTCAAGAAACCCGCACGCGCGCGTCCCCGGCTTCCGCCTGACCGATCACACGCGTCAACGGGTACCCAGCAGCAACGATCTTCTCGACCAGCTCCGCCGCACGCTCGGGCGCGCACGCAATCAGCAATCCACCCGACGTCTGCGGATCCGTCAGAAGATGGCGGCGCCAGTCGGGAATCCCTTCGGGCAGAGTGACGCCCGCACCGTAGCTGGCCCAGTTGCGATGCGAAGCCCCGGTGATGAATCCTTCCTGCGCCAGCGCCTCGGCTTGCTTCAAGAACGGTACCTCACTCGACTTGATATTCAGCGTCAGATTCGAACCGCGCGCCATCTCGAGTGCGTGACCGAGAACGCCAAAGCCGGTGACGTCGGTGATCGCATGCACGTCCTTGTCGCCCGCCAGCTCAGAGCCGATCTTGTTGAGCAGCGTCGTACTCGCGATCATTTCGGAATAGCCCGCAGGCGGCAGCGCGCCCTTCTTGATCGCCGCGGAATAAATGCCGACACCGATCGCCTTCGTCAGGATCAGAACATCACCGGCGCGCGCATCGGCATTGCGACGCACCTGATCCGGACGACACACGCCAATCACCGCGAGGCCGTAGACGGGCTCCGGACAGTCGATCGAATGGCCGCCGGCCACCGGAATTCCGGCAGTTGCGCATACCGACGCACCGCCCTTCAGGATCTCACGCACCATCTCGATCGGGATCTTGTCCACCGGCATGCCGAGCACGGCGAGCGCCATCACCGGCTTACCACCCATCGCATAGACATCAGAGATCGCGTTGGTCGCAGCGATGCGGCCGAAATCGAACGGATCGTCGACCATCGGCATGAAGAAGTCGGTCGTCGCGATGATGCACGTATTCTCGTCGTGCTGCCAGACAGCGGCGTCGTCCGCCGTATCTGTGCCGACGAGCAGTTGCTTGTAGGCCGCCATCGCCGGCTGATCGGCCAGCAACTGCTGGAGAACCGAGGGGGCGAGCTTGCAACCACACCCTCCGCCGTGCGCGAGAGACGTAAGGCGAACCTGGGGGACATTCATGCCGCACTCCTTTGGCTGTTCGATTGAGGCTTGGGAGCAGCCGCCCGGAACCTGATCTTCCGGTCTGCTCCAGATTGGTCACATGATCTCAGTTCCGCACCGTATTCGCCAGCGCGCCCACGACGCGTTCGATTTCTTCATCCGTCGTCTCCCGTCCGAGACTGAAGCGGATCGCGCCCATGCCGACCTCCGGACTGACGCCCATCGCGGCGAGCACAGGCGACAGCTCGACGTGCCCGCTGTGACAGGCCGATCCCGTCGACGCGGCAACACCGTCCAGCCCCGCCAGAATATCCGCGCCGACACGACCGACGAAGGAGATGTTCGCGGTGTTGGGGAGGCGCTGCTCGGGGTGTCCGTTGAGCGCGATACGATTGCCGAAATGCGCCTGCAGGCTTCCCCAGAGCCGGTCGCGCATCTGTTGCACGCGCCCGACACCGCTGAGGTCCGCGGCCGCTCGGGCCGCTGCGCCAAGCGCCACCGTGAGCAGAGCGCTTTCAGTGCCCGCGCGCCGTCCACTCTCGTGACCAGCGCCGTGGATCAACGGCTCGAGCGGCGTGCCGCGCCGAGCGTACAGAGCGCCGACGCCCTTGGGTGCACCGAACTTGTGCCCCGCGATCGTGAGCAGATCGACGCCGAGCACGTCGACCTTCGTCTCGACCTTGCCCACCGATTGCGCCGCATCGGTGTGCATCAGCGTACCATTCGCGCGCGCGATCCGAGCGATCTCGGCAATGGGGTTGATCGTGCCGACTTCATTGTTGGCGTGCATCACGCTGACGAGGATCGTATCCGGTCGCATGGCACGCGCCACGTCGTTCGGATCGACGCGGCAGTACGCATCCACCGGCACCCTCGTGACCTGGAAGCCCATCCTCTCCAGATAGGCACACGGCGCCGCGATCGCCGGATGTTCAGCCATCGCGGTGATGATATGACGCCCCTTCTCACTATGAGCCGACGCCACACCTTTCAGCGCCAGATTGTTGGCTTCGCTACCGCCGCTGGTGAAGATGATTTCGTCACTAGCTGCGCCAAGCAGCGCCGCGACCTCCGCCCGCGCTTCCTCGACCGCGGCGCGCGCCGGCTTGCCCGCCCAGTGCTGACTCGACGGATTGCCGAACCCGTGATCGAGAAATGGCGCCATCGCCGATCGGACAGTCGGCCCGATCGGTGTGCTGGCGTTATAGTCGAGATAAATCCGCTGCATGGTACCCGCTGCCTTGAGCCAAAAATTCGGGATGCCAGAGAGACCCATGGCATCCCGATGCCGCGTCGCTACGCGGGAACCTGACGCGTCGTGATCGAATACTTGAACGTGTCGGGATCGAGCTCGTCGAGACGACCCTTCGCGGTCTCCGCCTGCGGATACATGAGGAACGACACCGGCGGGCCCTTCGAGCCTGGAAGCGCGATATCGTGCGCGTCGTTGTACGCGAGCCAGTTCATTTCCCACGAACCGAACAACGCATTCCGCGCTGCCTTCACCTTGGCATCGTCGGTCGCAAGATTGCCCGGCGGCTCCTCGAGAATGACCTTGCGCACATCGGCGGGATCCGCGGGAATCCAGCCGATGCCTTCGGCGAAGAAGTCGGCGCGGCAGTGCTGGGCGCGCGTGATGTTCGCCGTACCAGCGCCGAGGCTCTTATAGCCGAAGGCTGATGGCGCAACGCGGATGCCGTAGAGATCGCGCGCCGGAAGGCCAGACGCCCGCGCCAGCCCGACGAACAGCGCGTTGAGATCGGCGCACTTGCCGGTGAGATTGCCGCTCTTCAACATCGACTCGATGTCACCCGTGCCGCAACCGCGTGTCTTTGGATTACGCGTCGTGTTATCCACGATCCACTCGTAGATGCGCTGCGCTTTATCGACATCGTTCTTGGCGCCTGCCGTAATCTTTGCCGCGGTCTCCTTCACAATACCATCAAGACGCAGCGTCGAGGTGCTGGCCGTGTATCTCGCCCGCGCCTCGGGGCTCAACTTGATACCACTGGCCTTGGCGGGATCGACTTTCAAATCGCGCGCCGAGAACTGGCTGATGACGGTAATGTCGAGCTGCGGCTCGCTCGCGCCCCAGGCGACGTGGACGAAGCGCGCGCCGGACTTCGGATCCTTGACGATTGCGGCTTTGCCCTTCGTCTCGAACTTCGTCTCGCCGGGTTTGATCCAGCCTTCTCCTTCCAGCGACGGGATCGGCACCCATGCCTGCGTCTGACCGTCCGGGTTCAGGATCTCGATCTTCGTCGTCAGCTCGTAGGTGCGCCATGGGCCGGGTGTCGGCGCGAACAACGCGCCCGACGCGCCCTGCGACCACGCCGCGGCTGGAACTGCGGCGAGCGCTGCCGCCGAGGCGCCAGTCTTCAGCAACTCACGTCGATCGATCCTCATCGAACTCCTCCTTTGATGACGCAGCTTTCTTCTCTTGAACGTGTCTTCTCGCGTTCGAGCGCCGCCACCGCAGTCTCGACGGTCGTGGACGTCGGCGCGATGTCCCAGTCCAGCGCACCGGCGACCTTCCACAGCGGGCAAAGCGCCGGATCGAGGACATACGTCGTCGGCAAGATCTCCACGCTCCACGCGCGCATCGCCTGCTTGTCGGCATCGATCAGAACCGGATAGCGGACCGCAATCTTCTCGCGCTCGAGGAAGCGCCGCACGCGCGCAGCGGGCTCGCCGACATCGACCGCGATCGTCCGAAGCGGCCGCCCCGCGAATGCGACCGCGAGACGCTCCAGCGACCGCAGTTCATCGCGGCACGGCTCGCACCACGTCGCAAAGAAATGCACGATGACGACATTGTCGCCTTGGGCGGCGAGTTCGACCGTCGCGCCATCGAGATCCGGAAGCATGAGCTGCGGCACCGTCGATGCGCGCCAATTCTCGAGTTGCTCCGCCTGTACCCGGCTCGCGAGTGGCAGGGTCGATAGCCATCCGAACGCGATGGATAGCGCGACCAGCAGCCGGTATTTACCTGTCAGGTACGACATTCGAGGCTGACCCGTGATCCTGCATCTCGCGCCGATGTGCAGCACCGTACAGCCCCCGCGCATCAAGCAGGCAGCCGCATACGGCGGCACAAGCCGCGGCGAGCGCATCGATTTGAGCGTGGCGTGGGCGTCGATGGTGAACCGGGGCTGCCATCAGCCCCATAGCCGCGATCGAACCGCGATTGGATCGCGGCAGGCGGAACCCGCCATCATCACGGGGCCTGAGCGCACACGGCGCATCGGACCATCGAACGTCACCGCATCACTATAGCGGACGCGCCACGACAGTCCACCCGGCAATGAGGGCCCCGATCCACGGTCGCCCAAACGGCACTCCACCGCCGATCCGCGCTTCGTCGTCAGTGCAGATCGACGGGGTCGATGCGGATGGCGCGGCCGTGGGTATTGAAGAAGCCGGCATTGTTGAGGACCATGCGATCGACCGTCACTTCGTCGATCCGCTCCTGCAAGCGAGCCTTGGCGACGATGTCGATCAGTGGCCCGCCGCCAGGAGGCGACTCGGGAAAAATCGCAAAACCGTCCCATTTGCGGCGCGACGCATCGAGCATCGTCTTCATGTCGCGCCAGCGCACTTCGTCGCCAATCACGTGAACATAAGAACAGGAAATCATCTCGACCTTGTCGCTACCGATCGCGACAAGCAGAATGAGCGCGGTGAAGCCATCCGTCTCAGCGTATCGCTCCGCGATCCAGCGCTCGAACTCGGTCCCCTTAGAACTCGACAACGGGCAACTCCAAGACTTCCTGATCCAGGATCGACAGGTAATTCGACCCGAACTCGGACAGATACCACGCTTCGAAAGCACCAAGCGCCGCAACGACATCGGGCGGCGGGGCGGAGGACGGCTCTGACGGTCCGGCTTCAGCCGGTTGCGGCTTCACGTTCTCCCATACCGCCACCGCAACCGGCCGCCACGCCGCGAAAATCCGCCGCCGCATGTCGGTGTCGCCATGCCAGCCGAACTCGTTGCGCAGCACCGCCGTCTGCGCGGCAATCGAGCGATCTTTGTCTTCGGCCTTGCGCGCAGCGTCCACCATCAACTCGGCGATCGACAGCCGACGGAAGGCGTACTGCCGCGCGCGCTCGCGCTTCTCGATCTCGCGGCTGACATTGTTGCGGAAATCGATCTCTTCCGCCTGCGCCGCGGTCGCCACCTCCCGCAGCGCCGTGAGAAACCGATCGGTGGTGGTGGACATCACCGGCCTCCACGAGAAGGTTGGCGGAGGAGGCAGGAGTCGAACCCACCGAGAGCCGTCTCGCGGCCCTCTCCGGATTTGAAGTCCGGCCGCCCCACCGGGGACGTTTCTCCTCCGTCGCGCGCACCGGCAGCGGATGCCGCCGGCTGGCGCGAAAACAAATCCCGCTTGTGCGGGTTGATGCGGCGGATGTCTCCGCGGCGCATCGTCAGTCCCTGGCGATCGAAGAACTCCAGGATCTGGATCGCAACCTTGCGGCCATTGTCGAGACGATCGCGGAAGGCGATGACGGTGAACTCACCACCTTCGCCCGACGCTGCCAGCTCGCGCGCCGTGTCCGCCATCTCGATCACGATGCCGCTGAGAAAGTAATGGTCCTGAGCGATCTCGTCTACATCGCCGCGGCGCGCGGCGAGCTTGAATAGGCGGCGCACGAACGCCTCGTCAATGCCTTTGGCCTTGGAGATATCGCGCACACGCGGCGGGCGAAAACGCTCGCCACCACCGAGCAGCGGTGTGATGCGCGACCAGATCAGCTCCTCCTCGTCGCTGAGGCGGACTTCGTGCCCCGGTCGGCGCACCCAGGACCTGTCGAGCACCACCTGCCCTTCCGCCACGAGGCGATACAGCGCCTGGGAGAAGATCGCGGCCGGCAGGCGCGGCGACAGCGCGAGGCGCAGACGCTCCTGCCCGAGACCGGGCAGATCGGGTTTGTCCGCGTGAAAGCGGTCGAGCGTGCCGGTCACGCCGGCGACGTAGGCAAGCCAAGCCGACGGCAGCATCCCGACCACGCGATGGCCATCGGCGAAAGTGACGAGTTCGAGCGCGCGGATCGCATCGTCAAGCAAGGATGCGGCAGCGGCGCGATCACTGAAGAATGCCGTGAGATCCAGAAAGCCGCGGCCTGATTCCAGCAACTCGCGCACGACGACGAGCGGATCGTGGCCGGAAAGAATATCGAGTTCGCGGCGACGTGCCGGGGTCGCGCGGTGGCGCTCGGGCGGATGCAGATCGAGGATCACACCGCCGCCGATCGTTCGGGTGGCGGCGGAATCGCGCAGGACGTAGCGATCGCCTGCCGCCATCGCCGCCGGACGATCGAGAACGATCTGCGCGTAGTCGCTCTCTCCAGGCGCGACACCGCCGGAACGCAGCACCAGGATGCGCGCGTTGCGTTCCGTGGCTCCGTGATGGAACTTCACGGGCAGCCATTGCGACAGCGATTTGCGCTCGCTCGCGAGCAGCGTCACGCTCACATCGATGCGGCTCACCGGATTGTGCAGCGTCGGATCGAGAACGACGCCGCCGCGCACCACGGCCTCGGGATCGATCTTCGGCCCCGTCAGCGCCAATGCGCAGCGCTGTCCGGCGGCACCGCCAGTTGCAGCCGTGTTCTGCGCATGGACCGAGCGTACGCGCGCTTCGATCCCGGCCGGCGACACCAGCACGCGATCGCCAACGGCAACGCGGCCCGACAGCACGGTGCCCGTCGCGACGGTACCGGCGCCGCGCAGTGAGAAGCTGCGGTCGATCGCAAGACGGAAGCGTCCTGCGGCGGAACGGGCTCCGGTCTCGACGACAGCACGATCGAGACGCGCCAGGAGATCCGGGATACCCGCGCCACTCACGGCCGAGACCGGCACGATGTCCGCATCGGCCAATCCGGTGCCCGCGAGCATGGCGCGGACTTGGGCTATGACCTCCGTGAGCCGCTCGGACGGCACGAGGTCACATTTACTGAGCGCGACCGCGCCGCGCCGAATGCCAAGCAATTCGATGATCGCGAGGTGTTCGCGCGTCTGCGGCATCACGCCATCATCGGCCGCAACGACCAGCAGCGCGAAGTCGATGCCGGATGCGCCCGCGAGCATGGTGTGCACCAGCCGCTCGTGCCCCGGCACGTCGACGAATCCGATGATGTCGCCGGATGGGCGCGGCAGATAGGCAAATCCGAGCTCGATGGTGATGCCGCGTTGCTGCTCTTCCTTGAGGCGATCGGTATCGACGCCGGTGAGCGCGCGCACGAGACTCGTCTTGCCATGATCGATGTGACCCGCGGTGCCGACGATCATGGCCCGGCCTCCCCATCAGGCAACGTGCGGGCCAGCTCCTTGCCGCGCTCGACCTCGGCGGGCGTCAGCGAACCGAAGACCGGATTGAGAAACTTCTCCGCGAGGCGGCTGCCGTCCCAGCGCGCGCGCATCAGCCAGGCGTAAGCACGCACCGGATCGCGCGGCACGCCCTGGCCGATATGGTAGGCGGCACCGAGCATCGCCTCCGCATCGGCATCGCCACGCGCTGCGCCCTTGCGCCACCACGACACAGCCGCATCGGCATCGCGAGCGACTCCAAGCGCGTTGTGATGGAAGAGACCGATCCGCGTCATTGAGGCGGCATTGCCTTGGGCCGCAGCCGCGCGCGCCCATTTGAGCGATTCCGCGTAGTCAGCGGCGCGGTTGTCCGAGTTGGCGAGCAACCACGACAGCATGTCCTGCGCCGCTGCATCTCCCTGCTCCGCGGCGCGTCGATACCACAGCTCGGCATCGACATCGCTCTGCGGCGCGCCCTCGCCTTTCATGTAGGCATCGGCGAGACCGCGCTGCGCCGATGCGTGGCCTTGCGTCGCGGCGGCGCGCAGCCACTTGGCGCCTGCCTCGAGGTTCGCGTCGGCGCCAAGACCGCCGATCAAGCATACGCCGACGCCGTTCTGCGCCTCCGCGTTGCCGGCCTGCGCAAGCGGCAGCCAGACGGCGATGGCCGCTTCGTGCTCTCCAGCGTCGAAGAATGCCTGCGCCTCGCGCAGCTCGTCATCGACTGACGGTGCGCGCGCCGCCTTGTCGCGACCAAATGAGAGGCCGAGAATCTTCATGGCTCCGCCTCGGCGTCGCTGCGCCAGACGACGAGGCGGTCGAGCTGCTCGACGAACTGCGTCTCCGCGTCGAGACATCGCATGTCGAAGAGGAGCGCACCCTTCTCGATGTGCCCGATCACGGGGATCGGCAGCCGGCGAAATGCGGTCGCGAGCGCCTCCAGCTGACGACCCGCCTGCTTCTTTGCCCGCGGCGTGATCGCAATGCCGGCACTCGGGATCGTCTCGAGCGGCAGCGCGCCGGAGCCGATCTGGCTCGTACAGGCGCCGCACGCGACTTCGAAGCCGTCCCCAAGCGCACGCGTGAGGGGGCCGGCGACACGCTCTGCCTGCGCGCGCATATCATCGATCGGGCGCGTCAGAAAACCGAGCGTCGGCAATCTCTCCGGCAAGCGGTCCGGATCGCGATAGAGTTTGAGTGTCGCCTCCAGGGCCGCGAGGCGCACCTTGTCGAGACGGACAGCACGCTTGATCGGGTTCTTCGCGCACGCGCGCACGAGATCGCGGCGACCGATGATGAAACCGGCCTGCGGTCCCCCGAGCAGCTTGTCGCCCGAAAAGGTCACGAGGTCGGCACCATCCTTGACCGCATCCTGCACGGTACGCTCGTGGCGAAGGCCATAGTGCGTGAGATCGATCAACGTGCCCGATCCGAGATCATCGACAAGAGGCACACCCTTCTCACGCGCGAGCGCGGTGAGTTCGTCGGTGCCGACCTCCTTGGTGAAGCCCTGCACGAGATAGTTCGACGTGTGCACCTTCAGCAGAAGCGCGGTGTCCGCGCCGATCGCCTCGGCATAGTCCTTGAGATGCGTACGGTTGGTGGTGCCGATTTCCTTCAGACGCGTGCCCGCGCGCGCCATGATATCCGGCATCCTGAAGCTGCCGCCGATCTCGATCAGTTCACCGCGCGACACGATCGACTCACGGCCGAGCGCGAGCGTATTGAGCACCAGCAGGATCGCCGCCGCATTGTTGTTGACGACGATCGCGTCCTCGGCGCCCGTCAACTCTATGAGTAGACCGCGCACGATGTCGTCGCGTTCGCCGCGGCCACCGGCTTCGAGATCGAACTCAAGCGCAGCGGGCGCGCGCATCGCGGCTGCGGCGGCCATGACCGCATCTTCGGCAAGAACCGCGCGGCCGAGATTGGTGTGCAGCACCGTGCCGGTGAGATTGAGTACGCGGCGCAGCTTCGGCGCATCCAGCTCCGCGAGAGCCGTTGCGGCCTTTTCTGCAATCGCAGCCGCCGTCGCATCGCGGCTCGCAGGAGATGCGGGAGTGCGCCCTGCGCCGGCCGCGCGCAGATCATCGAGCGCCGCGCGGACCGCGCTGAGTGCAAGGGCGCGGCCAAAACGCGCGACGATGATACGCCCGGCATCGCAGCGCAGTACCTCATCGACGGACGGAATAGCGACGGACACCTTCAAGGCGCACCTCCCGCTTAGTAACCGATCAGGAATGGGTTCACGGACGCGCGCACCCATCCCTCTTTCTTGAGCGTCATATCGAGTGCCAGCGAGGCGACATCGTCGGCCAGCGGCTCCAGCGCGGCGTCCTTGTGCTGATGCAGCATCTTCACATAGGACGAGCACATGTTGCAGGTCTCGCCCATGATGGTTTCGGGCCCGCCTTCGAGCGAGTGGTAGGCGATACCGTTGCCGCTGCCACAGACGAGACACGTGATCCGGACCACATTCCACTGCGTCGCGCAGGACGAGCAGGTGCAGAACCGTGTGCCGTGTGCGCTCTGCCAGCCGACGATGGCGCTCGCGACCGGTGCCCCGCCGCAGCTCGGGCAGGCGCCGTCGGCGACGCGTTCGAGGGTCGCAACGTCGAGCTGCGCGGCCATCCGCGAGAGCATGACCTGCACAGCCGCTGCCGCCAGCACGTGCTCGGCGATCGCGTCACCGGGTATCTCATCGAGCAGAACGGCACGCATCATCGCCCGCCGCTCATCCTTCGAGGCAGAAGAGACCTTCGCAAGCGTCGCGCGCGGCGCAGCAGCAAGATCACGCGCAACGAGCGCCTTCAGCAGCGCGTCGAACGTCGCATCGGCGACCTCGTCCAACTCGACATGGCCGGCCGAAATCGGCGGCATGGTGTTGGTGCGCGCAAGCTCCAGCCGCTCGGCTGATGGCAGCACCGGCGGCGGCAGACCGTCGATGATGTCGTGCTGAACCTGCGCTATCTCCGCCAGCAGGCGCAGGTACGCTTCGAGCTGATGGCCCGGCGCGAGCACCGCGAAGCGCTCGGCCCGGCGCTGGAACACGCTCGCCGGATCGGGGAGCACGGCAAACGGCGGGTTGGCCAGTTCGCCGATGTCCATGGGGGCCAGCGGCACAGCATCGCCCGCTGGGCGTCTGGAACCGTCACGCGGCATCCAATTCCTCGACTTTCTTCGACACTGCCTGCTCGCATCACTCCGCCGGGGTTGGGCCGGCGGTTTCCTTCGAGACCTCCTTGCGCAGCCAGCGGCGGTGATGGCGCCAAGCCCATCCACCGGACACAGTTCCGCGCGTCATGGCGCTCATCGTGCCACGAACCCAGATCGCTGCATAGACATGGATGATCCAGACGGCGATGGTCAGCACGGCCGAAGTGGCGTGAATAACGGCCGCCCAGCGTCGCTGGTCGATGGTTGCCTTGAAGCCCAACAGCTCCTCGAAGTAGCTAAGTCCCGCTGGCCACAGGCCAATTCCCGTGATGAACATGACGAGCACGAAGAACGCCTGCGCCCAGAAGACGAACTTCTGGCCGGCATTGTACTTGCCGACTTCGGGCAAGTACTCCTCGCGTCCCGCCAGCACGTCCTTCACGCGCTTCAGCCACACCCAATCGGTCCGCTCCGGCAGGTTCGCCGCCAAGAAGCGGAAGAACAGCCCGAAGAAGCCGATGATCAGCACGACCCCGAGCCACGGATGGACCCAACGCGCCGTGGGGCCGCCACCGAACAGGCCCGTCAGCCAGTAGAGGCTCGGGTGGAACAGCGCCAGCCCGCTGATCATCAGCAGGACGAAGCTGATCGCCACGATCCAATGGTTGATGCGGGCGCTGCCGGAGTAACGAGAGACCTGCATCGGCTCTTCGCCGTGGCGATGCTCGGTGGTCATGGCTTGCCCTCCCGGAGCTTCTCGGCGTTCTCCTCATCCTCCTCGGTGACGCGATTGGCACCGGCGAGAAGATGGTGGACGACGCCGAACGCTGCCGTGATGCCGAGAAGCGCGAGACCGGCGTATTTGCCGGCGCCCTTCCACACCTCGACCAGCGGGCTGATCCGCGGGTTCTGTGCAAGCCCGGCATAGAGAGCCGGCTTGTCGAGGTGCTGGAGCACGTACATGACGTGCGTGCCCTGGACACCCGGCGGATCGTAGAGGCCCGCCTGCGACCAGCCGCGATCCTTGAGATCGACGACACGCTCGGCGGCAAGCTTCTTCATCTCCTCCTTGGTGCCGAAGGTGATGGCCTTCGTCGGGCAGGCCTTCGCGCACGCAGGGCCCTGGCCGACCGCGACGCGGTCCGAGCACAGCGTGCACTTGTAGGCCTTGTTATCGACGTTCGAGATGCGAGGAATGTTGAAGGGGCAGCCCTTCACGCAATAACCGCAGCCGATGCAGTTCGCCGAGATGAAGTCGACGATGCCGTTCGTGTATTGCACGATCGCGCCGGGTGCCGGACACGCCTTGAGGCAGCCCGGATCCTGACAGTGCATGCAGCCGTCCTTGCGGATCAGCCACTCGAACTGATCGCGCTCGGGATTCTCGTACTCGGCGAAACGCATCAGCGTCCAGGTGTTCGGCGAGAGGTCGTGGGGGTTGTCGTAGAGCCCCACGTTCTCCTCGATGTCCTGGCGCAGGTCGTTCCATTCCATGCACGCGACCTGGCACGCCTTGCAGCCGATGCACTTCGAGACATCGATCAGCTTGGCGACTTCCACCGCCGGCTTTGCAGCCGGCAGTGCTGCCGTCGTCGCGGAGCGCTTGGTAAGGCCGAATGACGGTTGAAGTTGAGACATGTCAGCCCTCCCTCAGCTCGTTGCCACCGGGCCGCTGATCGGCTCGATGTTGACAAGGAACGCCTTGTACTCCGGCGTGTTGGTATTGGCGTCGCCGACGAAGGGCGTCAGCGAGTTGACGCCGATCGCCTTCTTGGTTTCGCCAATGAAGCCATAGTGGATCGGCATGCCGACGTGATGGACCTTCTTGCCATCGACCGTCAGCGAGGAGATCCGCTTGGAGATCACCGCCTTGCCTTTGACCGATCCGCGGTTGGACGACACCTTCACCCACTGACCGTTGGTGATGCTCTTCTCCTTCGCGAGCTCGGGAGAAATCTCGACGAAGAACTCGGGCTGAACGATCGCGTTCAGCTTGTTGGTCTTCGTCCACCAGTGGAAGTGCTCGGTCAGTCGATAGGTCGTCGCCACGTAGGGGAAGTCCTTCGACGTTCCGAACGCGGTGGCGTCACCCTTGAACACGCGAGCTGCCGGATTGGTCGACGTCTTGGGATGCAGGACGTTGGCGACCGGACTCTCGAACGGCTCGTAATGCTCGGGGAATGGGCCTTCGTTCATCATCCTGCGCGCGAAGAAGCGGGCGACGCCCTCCGCGTTCATGATGAAGGGTCCGGCGTTGCGCTCCGGTGCGAGCGGCGGCGGATAGTCCGGCACGTCTGCGCCGCCCCAAGCCTTGCCGTTCCACGAGATGTAGGACTTGCGCTCGCTCCACGGCTTGCCCGAAGGATCGGCCGAGGCGCGGTTGTAGACGATCCGGCGGTTGGCCGGCCATGCGAAGCCCCAGTTGCCGTAGACGTAGCGGCCCGACGGATCGGAATTGTCCCGCCGTGCGGTGGCGTTGCCACGCTCGGTGTAGGCGCCGGTGTAGATCCAGCACGCCGAGCTGGTCGAGCCGTCATCCCGAAGCTGCGCGAACGAGGCGATCTGCTGACCCGCCTTGTAGAGGGTCTTCGTCGCGTCCGCCGGATCGGGAATGTCCACAATCGCCTTGCCGTTGAGCTCGCGCAGGAGCTCGTCGGGCGTCGGCAGCTTGGGATCGGCGTAGTTCCAGTCGACCTTGAGGATCGGATCGGCGGCCTTGCCGCCTTCCTTCGTATACAGCTCGCGAATACGGAGGAAGAGATCCGCCATGATCGCGATGTCGGTGCGGGTCTGGCCGGGGCCGTTCGCCGCTTTCCAGCGCCAGTTGAGCGTGCGCGAGGAGTTGGTGAACGAACCTTCGTCCTCGGCGAACGTCGTCGCCGGGAGCATGAAGACCTCAGTCTGGATCTTCGACGGGTCGACCGGATTGGCCTCGCCGTTGTTCTCCCAGAACTTCGCCGTGTCCGTCATCAGCGGATCGATGGCGACGAGGAACTTCAGCTTCGACAGGCCTGCGATCAGCTTGCCCTTGTTCGGCACCGACATCAGGGGATTGAAGCCCTGACAGACGAAGCCGTTGATCTGGCCCTGATGAACCAGTTCGAACATCTGCAGCGTGTCGTAGACCTTGTCGAGCTTCGGCAGCCACTCGTAGCCGAACTCGTTCTCCGCCGTGCCGTTCGGGCCGTACATGGCCTTGAGCAGACTGACGTAGAACTTCTTGTAGTTCTGCCAGAAGCTGATCGAGTTCTGCATCAGCGGCCGGAAGTTCCGGTTCGCCATATGCGCCGCAAACGTCGGCTCGCTCTCACGCGGCTGGCCGAGATAGCCGGGCGTCGACTGCGAGAGCAGGCCGATGTCCGTCAGTCCCTGCACGTTGGAGTGACCGCGCAGCGCGTTGACGCCACCACCCGGCACGCCGATGTTGCCCAGCAGAAGCTGAAGCATACCGGCGGTGCGGATCGTCTGCGACCCGTAGCTGTGCTGTGTCCAGCCGAGCGCGTACATGATCGTCATCGACTTCTCGCCATTGGCGGTCGATGAGATCATCTCGCAGACCTTCAGGAATTTCTCCTTCGGCGCGCCGCAGATCCGCTCCACCATCTCCGGCGTATAGCGGGAGGCGTGCTTCTTCAGCAGCTGGTAGACCGAGCGCGGGTGCTGGAGCGTCGTGTCCCGAACGACGAAGCCGTCGGCACCGATCTCGTAGTCCCACGTATCGCGGTTGTACGTCCGCGTGTTCGCATTGAAGCCGGAGAACACACCCTCCACCTCGTCGAAGGAGAAGCCTTCCTTCACGATCAGCGAGACGTCGGTGTAGTTCGCCACGTACTCCTTATGGATCTTGTCGTTCGTGAGCAGGTAGTTGATCACGCCGAGCAGGTACGCGGTATCGGTGCCGGCACGGAGCGGACAGTAGAAGTCCGACACCGCAGCCGAGCGCGTGAATCGCGGATCGACGACGATCAGGCGCGCCTTGTTATGGTGCTTCGCCTCCGTCACCCACTTGAAGCCGCACGGATGCGCTTCAGCGGCGTTGCCGCCCATGATGAGCACGACATCGGCGTTCTTGATGTCGGTCCAGGAGTTGGTCATCGCGCCACGCCCGTACGTCGGAGCCAGACTGGCTACCGTCGGGGCGTGTCAGATGCGGGCCTGGTTGTCGACTGCCACGATGCCGAGACCGCGCACGGCCTTCCAGGTCAGCCAGCCGGCCTCATTCGAGGTGGCGCAGCCCGCAAGGAAGCCCATGGTCGGCCATCGATTGACGATCACACCGTCACGCGTCTTCTCGATGAAGTTCGCGTCGCGGTCCTCCTTCATGAGCTTCGCGATGCGTTCCATCGCGAAGTCCCAGGTGACCGGCTCGAACTTATCGCTGCCCGGCTTCCTGTAGAGAGGCTCGGTGACGCGCTGTTTCGAGTGGATGAAGTCGAGGACGCCAGCACCCTTCGGGCACAGCGTGCCGCGGTTGACCGGGTTATCGACGTCGCCCTCGATATGGAAAATGTCGGCCTT
Organism: uncultured Hyphomicrobium sp.; assembly: GCA_964557265.1. Classification (GTDB taxonomy): domain Bacteria; phylum Pseudomonadota; class Alphaproteobacteria; order Rhizobiales; family Hyphomicrobiaceae. Next base: position 427 of record CAZKZT010000017.1, on the reverse strand, counting down.
CTCGCCCTTCTTCACATCGCCGCGCGAGTACAAAATCATACCGCAGCTGACCGAACAGTAAGGGCACGTGTTACGGGTCTCGGTCGCTTTCGAGAGCTTGAAGGTCGTCGCGGCCTGCGCGAGCGCCACCTCCGCCTCGCCGAAGCCGAAGGCTCCGAGCGCCGTGCCCGCAACTCCCGCCCCCGTCCCTTTCAGGAACTGGCGTCGCGAGACTTGCACGTTCATTGGTTGTTCCTCTCCGTAAAGTGCTTCGCACCGACCTACGGAGATTGCGTGTCCGGGGGCGGCGCGAGTCGTTCTAAGAAGACCTTCGTCTCCGAAGCCGACCGCCGCCCGGGCGAGACTCCTCGAATATTAGAACTCTTACACATCGCGTTTGTTATTGTAAATGCTGGATTATTTTGCGTTGCGATAACACTTCCACACC
>CAZKZT010000016.1:0-19657 GCA_964557265.1 uncultured Hyphomicrobium sp. | reverse complement strand
GCGCAGCAACTGCTGCTGCGGGCGCTGGTCGTGATGTTCTGGGAGAAGCCATACAAGCAGAAGCTCGTGCGCTGGGGAACATCGCTGCATGACCGGTTCATGCTGCCGCACTACCTGTGGGCCGATTTCGCCGGCATCGTTGGCGATCTGCGCGACGCCGGGCTGCCAGTCGATCTCGAATGGTTCCGGCCGCACTGGGAGTTCCGCTGCCCGGTGCTCGGCAAGATCGCGACGCATGACATCGAGCTGGAGCTGCGTCAGGCGCTGGAGCCGTGGCACGTGCTCGGCGAGGAAGGCGTACCGGGCGGCACCGCGCGCTACGTCGACAGCTCGCTGGAGCGGGTGCAGGTCGCGGTCCGCGGCATGACGGGCGATCGCTTCGTCGTCACCTGCAATGGCCGGGCGGTGCCGCTGACCGCAACGGGGACCGCGGGCGAGGCGGTGGCTGGCGTGCGCTTCCGGGCATGGTGGCCGCCATCAGCCTTGCATCCGACGATTGGCACCCATGTGCCGCTGACATTCGATGTCTTCGATAGCTGGAGCGGGCGCTCGATTGCGGGCTGCCGCTATCACGTGTCGCATCCGGGCGGGCGCAACTTCGAGGTCTTCCCGATCAATGCCTACGAGGCGGAGGGGCGGCGTCTCGCGCGGTTCGATGCCGACGGCCACACGGCGGGGCGGATGGCGCCCCAGGCCGCCCGCGTCAACACAGACTACCCGCTTACCCTCGACCTGCGGCGCCCGGCGTAGGGTCATGTGGCTGCGGTGTGTGGGTTGCGTCACATCGTTTCGACAATTTGCCATGTCGCAGGTGGTGGCTGCAGCCAAGGCGAATCGCGTGGTACAGACGATCGGTCCCGCAAGGAGCGCGCTCAACGTGCCGGGACGTGATCGGGAAGCGCAGGACGGGATCCGGGTGCGATGACGAACATGGCACCGTCCATCCAGGAGGGTGAGCCTGCTCTGCTCGGTGGCTACAGCGCCCAGGGCAGCGGCCGCTATGACGAGTTGCTCGATCCGAGCGGCGCCGTTCGCCCGCATTGGCGCGAGCTGTTCGGCGCGCTGGAGGAATTGCCCGCCAGCGAACGCGCCACGCGAAACGCGCGCATCGACCGGCGCGTGCGCGAGACCGGCATCGCCTACGACATGTTCGCCGACCCGAGCTCGCCGGCGCAGAGGTGGCAGCTCGATCTGATGCCGCTGGTGTTCTCCAGTGGCGAATGGCGGTGGCTCGCGGCGGCGCTCGTGCAGCGCGCCAGGGTGTTCGATGCGCTGCTCGCCGATCTCTACGGCGAACAGAAGCTGATGCGGAACGGGATCGTGCCACCCGAGCTGGTGTTCTCCGACAGCGCGTATCTGCGGCCCGCTCATGGCCTGGTCAATCGCGCCGGACCGCTGCACTTCTACGCCGCCGACCTCGCGCGCGGCGCGGACGGCCGCTGGCGCGTCATCGACAATCATCTCGAAACGCTTGCCGGTATCGGCTTTACGCTGGCCAACCGGGTCGCGCATACGCACGTCGCCGGCGATCTGTTCAAGCGTGTGAATGCGGTGCGGCTTGCCTCGCACTTCCAGCAGCTGCAGATCTCGCTCGCAAACCACGCTGGCCGCGACAACGCCGCGATGGCGCTGCTGACGCCTGGCCCCCAGCACGAAGACTACTTCTCGCACGCCTATCTCGCGCGCTACCTCGGCCTGTTGCTGGTCGAAGGCTCGGATCTCAGAACGCGCGGCAGCCACGTCTACCTCAAGACACTCGAAGGGCTGAAGGAGGTCGATCTCATCGTCCGGTGTGTCGACGGGCGCCAGATCGATCCGCTGGAACTCGATCCGTCGGGCTTCAAAGGGCCGGCGGGCCTGCTGCGGGTCAATCGCGACAGCCCGCACCTCGTCGTCAACGCCATCGGCACGGCGGTGGCGCAGAACCGGGGCCTCGGGCCGTACCTCCCGCAGATCACGAAGCATCTGCTCGGCGAGGAGCTGAAGCTCGACGATGCGCCGCGCTGGTGGCTGGGCGATGCCGAGTCGCGTCGCCATGTGCTCGATAATCTCGACCGGGTGGTCATCCGCTCTGCGCAGGAAGGGACCGGCCGTCCCGGGCAGGCAGCACTCGGGCAGGCGCCCGGCGAAGTCTCGACCGTGGAGCGCGAGCGGCTGAAGGCAGACATGAGCCTTCACGGCGCGCGGCTGGTGGCGGAGGAGAAGATCGGCTTCAGCACTGCGCCGTCATTCGGGCCGAATGGTCTGGAGGCGCGCCCGTTTGCGGTCCGTCTCTACGTCGCGCATACGATGAACGGCTTCGAGGCGATGCCGGGCGGGCTCGCGATGAGCGTCGATCCGGCACGCGCGGTCGCGCTGAGCGCTGCGGATGGGCATACGCGCGACGTGTGGGTGCTGTCGGATACGCAGCAGGCGCCGCACGTCAGCCTGTGGCGGCCGCGTCTCGAGACGGCACGTGTCGAGCGTCCACAGCGCGTCGTGCAGAGCCGCGTCGCCGACGATCTCTACTGGCTCGGGCGCTATGCCGAGCGCGCGGACTGGACGATGCGGATGCTGCGCGGTGCGCTTCGCCGCGTAGGGGAGGACAGCGGGCCCGCGGATGATATCGAAGCCGTGCGGCGTTGCCTCGAGATGCGGCTGACGGACCCGGACGACGGGCCGATGCTGTCGCTCGGCGCGACGGGCATGAGCGACATCGATGCGCTGTGCGTCAATCTGGTGTCGCGCTCGCGCAGTCCGCGGACGCTGGTGCGCACGCTCGAGGGGCTCTATCAGGTTTCGTATCTTGTTCGCGATCGCCTCTCGCACGAAGCGTGGCAGACGCTCAGCCGCTTCCGTCCCGGCGATCAATGGATGACGCACCTCGCGGCGACACCGGCGAGTGCGCTGCTCGATGTGCTCGAAGAGGGCCTGGCGGCGCTGTCGTCATTCAATGGCCTGACGCACGAGAACATGACCCGCAACTACGGCTGGTCGTTCCTCGACATGGGCCGGCGTCTCGAGCGCGCGTACAACCTCAGCGAATCCATCCTGACGCTGTTCATCCCGCCGCCGGATCCCGAAGTGGAGACGAGCAGCCTGCGTCTGCTGCTGGAACTGGCAGACAGCTTCATCACCTACCGGTCGCGCTACCGGCTCGATCCGATGCTGGCGCTGGTGCTCGATCTGCTGCTGCTCGACGAGGCCAACCCGCGGTCCCTCGCCTACCAGCTTGCCGCGATCTCGAAGCACCTCGAAGCCTTGCCGGACGCACGGCAAGGTGTCAGTCTCGCCGAGGATCGGCGCCTCATCCTAACGCTGCTGACGTCGACGCGGCTCGCCGACGTCATGGCGATCGCGGAAGAAGCGGATCGCGCGACGCTCGAACGGCTGATGCGGGAGGAGCTCGACATCCTTCCCGAGCTGTCGAACGCGGTTGCGCGCCGCTACTTCAACCTGACCGAGGAGACGCCGCATCGCGTGCTGACGCGCAGCGAGCCACGGCCATGATCTTCGAGGTCAGTCACCGGACGCACTACCGCTACTCGACGTCGGTGGCTCAATCGCAGCACCTCGTGCACATGACACCGCGCGCGGTCGCGAACCAGACGACGCTGCGCCACAACCTGATCGTCGAGCCGGCGCCGGCGATGCGCTACGACGGTATCGATGTTTTCGGCAATCCGTTCGTCATTCTCGATGTCGAGGTGCCGCACAAGGAACTGATCCTGCACGCGCGCAGCGCGGTCGAGACGCGGGCGCCGGCGGCCGTCGATCTGTCGACGACGTCCTCGTGGGATCGCCTCGACGCGGGGCTCAAGCAGCCGGGCGGTATGCTCGACATCGATGTGATCCAGTACCGCTGCTCGACGCGGCTGACCAACGCCACGCTGGCGATAGCGGACTACGCGCGCGAGTCGTTCCGGCAAGGCCGGCCTGTGCTCGAAGGCGTGATGGACCTGACGCGGCGGATCTACGCCGACTTCCGCTTCGATCCTGGCGCCACCGACGTGTCGACGCCTGTCGAGCGCGTGTTCGAGCAGCGCCGCGGTGTGTGTCAGGACTTCGCGCATCTGGCGCTTGCGGGCCTGCGGGCGCTGCGCGTGCCGGCGCGCTATGTCAGCGGTTACATCCTCACGCATCCGCCGCCCGGCCAGCCGAAACTCGCCGGTGCGGATGCGTCGCACGCGTGGATCTCGGTGTGGTCGCCGGAGACCGGCTGGCGCGACTACGATCCCACCAACGGCCTCGAGGTGAGCGAGGAACACATCACCATCGCCTACGGCCGCGACTACAACGACGTGAGCCCGATCAGCGGTGTGCTGCTCGGCGGTGGCGCGCATGACGTGTCGGTCGGCGTCGACGTCATCACGCTCGAGCACTATCCATTCTCATTGGATCGCGCTGCGATCGAATGAGAATGGATGAAAGTGCTCGATACTCTTGATTCTGGAGCATCTTTATCGGACCGCTGAATCGCAATGGCGATTCCGTGCGGTCCGATGATGCTCCAGGCGCGCCGCCGACCATGCATTGAGGTGCGCCGCTACTTCAGCACCGCAATCGTGTTGCGCTTGATCAGATCGAAGTCGATCTCGGCGCCGATGCCCGGTGTCTCAGGGCAATGCGCCATGCCGCTCTTGTCGATCTTGATGTCGTTGAGGAGGCCGTACTTGTGCGCGCCGTCCGGCAGCAGGACCTCGAAGTAGGTGGTGTTCTTCAGCGAGCAGGCGAAGTGGAGCTGCGCCATGTTGTTCAGCGAATTGCCGCCGTGGTGGACCTCGTAGTTCATGTGGAAGGCTTCGGCGAGATGTGCGGTCTTGATCATCGTCGTGAGGCCACCTTTGACCGGGATATCGCCGCGTAGATAGTCGGTCGCGCGTTCGGTCAGCCAGACGGCGTAGGTGCCGATGTCGCCCGCTGGATATTCGGTCGCGAGGATCGGGATCGAGAGCTGCTGGCGGAGCTTCACGTAACCGTAGATGTCCTCCTCGTTGAGCGGATCCTCGTACCAGTGGAAACCCATGGCCTCGATGGCGCGGCCGACCTTGAGCGCTTCGGGATAGCGGTAGCTCCATGTCGAATCGAGCATCAGCGTGTAGTCGTCGCCGACCGACTTGCGCACGGCCTCGCAGACCTTGATATCTTCGTCCGGGTCCTGCGGCGGGTGGATCTTGTAGGCTTTCCAGCCAGCGGCTTTGAACGCGGCAGCTTCGCCCGCGTAGGCTTGACGGCCGTCGAGGATTTGGCTCGACGCGTACGCGCCGATCGAGGAGCGGCCCGAGCCGAGGAACTTGTAGAGCGGCAGGTTGGCGGCCTTGGCGGCGATGTCCCATAGCGCGGTGTCGCAGGCGCCGACGGTGCGCAGGCCGGCAGTGCGCTGGCGCGGGCGCATCGCAGCATGCAGATCGACGCGGGCAAGCGGATCCTGGCCCATCAACACCGGCTTGAGGAAGCGGATCAGCGCCCCGGCGTCGGTTTCGGCGGGGTTGGTCGCGGCGCCGAGGAAGGCGTGGCCGGTGAGGCCGGCATCGGTTCGGATCGTGAGCAGGCCGAGGTTGCTCTCGCCGCCCATGTTGCGTGACGCGGCATGATAGCGGGTCGGCGGAATGTCGCTCCACTTGAACAGAGTGAGCTCGACGTCATCGATCTTCATGGGGCGTCCTCCGGTTTTCTTTATTCAGGAACCACGATCAGGTGCGCGGCACGCGTGGTCAAGTCGATCGCGACGTCGTGCGTTGACGTCAGGGATGATCTCGTCTTCACTCCGCACACACCTCGGACGGAGGAGCGAGCCGCCATGCGAACCCGAAGCGAGATGACGCGACGCCGGATGCTGGGCGCGGCAGGCGCGGGGCTGGTGCTGGCCAATGTGCCGCGCGCGCTCGTTGCGGCCGGGAAGCCGGAGCCGCCGCGCAACGATGACGGGCTCTACACGCAGCCCTGGTTCCACGAGTCCTTCCTCGACTTGAAGGAGGATCTGACGGAGGCGGAGACGGCGGGCAAGAGCCTCGCCGTGATGTTCGAGCAGCGCGGCTGCCCCTATTGCCGCGAGACGCACGTCACCAATCTGTCGGATCCGGAAACGGCGGCCTACATCCAGAAGCATTTCGTCATGCTTCAATTGAATCTGCACGGCGCGCGCACCGTCACCGACTTCGACGGCAAGGAGCTGGAGGAGCGGGCACTGGCGCGGCGCTGGGGCGTAAACTTCACGCCGTCACTCTACTTCTTCGTGCCGCCCGCGCAGGCGCTCGCCGACAAGGACGGCGGCAAGGCAGCGGTGTGGAAGCTGATCGGCTATTGGAAGCCGTTCCATTTCCAGCAGACCTTCGCCTATGTTCACGAGCGCGCCTACCAGAAGGAAGGCGGCTTCCAACGCTGGCTCACCGAGCGGGCAGAGAAGCTCAGAGCCGAAGGCAAGGACGTGCAACTGTGGTGAGTGTCCGACGAGATCTGCGCCAAGGGAAGGGACGACGATGAAGCGGGACGTGACGATCGCGCTGCTGGACGAGATCCAGGACGGCTTCAACAAGCAGGACGTGAAAGCTATCCTTTCGCACTTCACCGAAGACTGCATCTGGCTGATGGCGCGCGGGCCGACAGCGCCCGAGGGACGGCGCTGCACCGGCAAGGCGGAGATCGGCGAGGTGCTGAATGCGCGCTACCGCGACATCCCGGACATGCGCTGGGAGGAGATCCGCCACTGGATCGTTGCCGACCAGACCAAGGCGATTTCGGAATGGGTGGTGCGGGGAACGCCGAAGGGCGGCCAGCCGTTCGAGTACACGGGCTGTGACCTCTGGGAGTTCCGTGACGGGTACGTGACCAAGAAGGACACGTATTGGAAGTATATCGGTTGATGCGGGCCTGATGGCAGCAAGGTCCCGTTGAACATTTGCGGAATGCGTGCGGTCCCGCTACACGGAAGCTCCGACGGCAGGGCCATGCCGCCGCAATCCGCAGTTCAACGGTGATCCAACAGAATGCGCATCGAATATCATCGCTCCCTGATCGCCGACATCGGCCGTCTCGCCGCCTTCGAAGCCGCACTCGCAAAGGTCATCCGCAAGGGTGAGACGATCGTCGCCGATATCGGGACGGGAAGCGGCGTGCTCGCGATGATCGCGGCCAAGCTCGGGGCGAAGAAGGTGTACGCCTACGAGCACGCGGAGATCGGCGCGCTGGCGCAGCGGCTGATCAAGCTCAACAAGCTGCGCAACATCGAGATCATTCCGGCGCGGTCGACAGAGATCATAGAGCCGCCGCGCGTGGATGTCGTGGTCAGTGAAACGCTCGGCAACTACGCGCTCGAGGAGTATCTGGTCGAGACGATGAACGACGCCGCGGCGCGGCACCTGAAGCCCGGCGGTGTGCTCATTCCCGGTCATGTCGAGCAGGTCGTCGCGCCGGTGACGGCATCGCGATGCCGCAACGAACTCGTGGCGTGGGATTGGATCGGGCGCGGTCTCGATTTCGGTCCCGCTCGGGTGATGAGCCTCAACAATGCGTACGTGCGGACGTTCCCGCCCGGGGAGTTGCTGGATCGTGGCCGCAGTGCCGTGACGTGGGACAAGCTGGATCTCCACGCCCGCAATCGCTTTGCGCGCAAGGGCCTCGCCGAATGGAAGATCGAGGCGCCGGTGACGGTGCATGGTCTGGCGGTCTGGTGGACGGCTCAGCTGGCGCCCGGAGTCGTCCTGTCGACCTCGCCTCTGGCGGCGCCGACGCATTGGGAGCAGCTGTTCCTGCCGGCGCTGGAGCCGATCGCGCTGAAGGCCGGTGAGACGCTGGTCGCCGAATTGAAATCGCGGTCGTCCGAAGAGACAGGTACGGATATCGCCTGGAGCTATCGCGTGCGCACCGCAAAAGGCAAGCAGCGTCTGGCCCAGGAAATGAGCCTGGAGAAGGGCTTCTTGCCCTGAGGCGGGGTTGATGCCGGGCCCGTTCGCGCAGATGCGGACAGGGCGCCGCAATCGTGGGAAGATGCGGAGAGCTTCAAGGCGGCCGCCGATGTTGGGCCGGAGCAGAGAGGTGATCCCATGAGATCTATCCTCGGGCGCGCAATGTGCGCCATCGTTGGCGCAGTGATGGTTGCGGTTTTTGCGGCGCCTTCGGCGGTCGGGCAGACGGCACAAGCCGACAAGGCCGGACAGACGGCGGTCGCGACGTTCGCCGGCGGGTGCTTCTGGTGCATGGAGCCGCCGTACGATGCGCTCGACGGCGTGATCTCGACGATATCGGGCTTCATGGGCGGCACGACGCCGAACCCGACCTACCAGCAGGTGACGGCGGGCGGTACCGGCCACATCGAAGTCGTGCAGATCACCTACGACCCGAAGAAGGTGAGCTACGCGAAGCTGCTCGAGGTCTACTGGCGCAATGTCGATCCGTATGATGCGGGCGGTCAGTTCTGCGATCGTGGCGAGTCGTACACGACCGCGATCTTTGCCCATACGGCCGAGCAGAAGAAGCACGCGGCGGAGTCGAAAGCAGAGTTGATGCGATCTGGGCCGCTGAAGCAGCCGATCGCAACAGTGGTGCGCGATGCCGGCCCGTTTACCGCAGCCGAGGACTACCACCAGGATTACTACATCAGGAATCCGCTGCGATATAAGTATTACCGCTACCGTTGCGGTCGCGATGCGCGGCTGGAAGCCGTGTGGGGCAAACCGATCAACTGAGCGCGATCAGCGGCGCGGCTTGCGCGTGGCCGCAGGATCGGTATCGACGTCGCGCTTGATCCGCATCGTATAGGCGAAGCGCTTGGCGGGGTGGAGATTGATCGACAGTTCGATCAGGCGGCGTCCGGTGGCGTAGTAGCGGCGGATGACCCGCAACGCGGGCGTCGCGTCGGCGACTTCGAGCAGCCGGGCATGATCGCCCGTCAAGGTGACGGCATCGATCTGTTGCTCGACCTCGACCAGCGTCTCGCCGTAGTGACGCTCGATCATTTCCCAGATCGCAGTGCCGACCGTGGGAATTTCGGATTTGATGCCGTTGAAGGCCGCGTCGACAAAGATCTCCGCATGACTGACCGGCTTGTTGTCGCGATCGCGGCGGCGCACGCCGGTGACACGCAGGAAGCGGCGGCCCGGACGTGCGCCGATCAGCGCCGCCTTGCTGCCGCGCAACGTCGTTTCGTCGATGTCGAGGATCTCGAGCCGCATGCCCGTCGTGTACTGGCGGATGTCGCCGACCGAGTGCATGGTGTGAAGGAAACGGCTGCTCGGCTTCGCCGCTTCGACGCGTGTGCCGACGCCCTTGCGCGCGGTGACGAGCCCGACCGAGCGCAAGTGCTGGATCGCCTGGCGCACGACATAGCGGGAGACGTGGAAGCGCCGCTGCAACTCGGCTTCAGTCGGCAGCAGCGAACCTACCGGATGATCACCCCGGGCGATCTGCGCGGCGAGCGTCGCGGCGATGCGCACGTAGAGCGGCTGGCGCTTCTGCGCGGCTGATGAGTGGGCCTCCTCGTCGATGGCCTCATCTGTTGTTTCCGTTTCAAGCTCGTTCATGTGCAGTCGCCGGCTCACTTTCGATCTCCTGACAGCCTAACTGCAAATACGACGCAAAACATCCTTCGAAGGTCGCATTGCCTTGCCTGAAAGTCTGCGTTTGGGCGCGTGGTATTGGAATTTTCGGCAGTGGCGGTAAACGCGGAAGCGGACAAAGTGATCTATGAAACTAGGTAAGGGACGGAAAGATATCGCGATATCCCATCGCGGCGGGATCGAAAAGAATATCGGTGGGTTTGAGCGGCCGCGCAAGGGCGAGCCCTTCGAGCGAGCGGCAGCGCGATAGCGCAACGTAAGCCTGGCCGTGAGCAAAGGTGCCGCGACCAAGATCAATGTAGACGCGATCGAGGGTCAACCCTTGAGATTTGTGGATGGTGAGCGCCCAGGCGAGGCGGAGCGGGAACTGCTTGAATGTGCCCGCGATGGTCTCGACGATCTTCTGCGCGCTGGTGTCGTAGGCGTAGCGCCGTGCTTCCCAGGTGACAGCCTCGACCTCGTGCTCCTTGCCGTCGAGCTCGATCCACACGCGCTTGTCATCGAGGCGCGAGATGCGCGCGACGGTACCGTTGACCCAACGGCGCTCGGCGTCGTTGCGCAGCAACATGACCTTGGCACCGGTCTTGAGAGTGAGTGTCTCGTCGGTCGGATGGGCGGATTGGGAATACTCGCCGGTGACGCTCGCGGCGAACCGGATCGGTAATGCGGGCAGCGCATCGAGGTAGGCCATGTTGATGCGGTGCGCGGCGGCGTTGGTCGGCGTCAGGATGACGTAGGGGTCGCCCTCGGCGAGTGTGCGGATCGGCGAGACGCGCTCGTTGAGCAGTTCGAGATGGTGCTCGTCGACGTCGCCTTCGCGGACGCGGTTGAGGACGTCGATCAGCGCTTCGTCGCTCTGGCGGAAGACGCGAGAGAGTTCGAGCAGATGCGTGCCGAGACCGTCGCGCAGCGCGCTGATGCTGAAGAAGAAGGGACCGCCGTGCTCGTTCTCGAGATGTGCGGCGACTTCGGGATCCTGCACGATCGGCGGGAGCTGATGGAGATCGCCGAACAGCACGAGGCGCACGCCGCCGAACGGCTCGCGCGGCCGGCCGCGATTGATGCGCAGCGACTGGTCGATCGCCCACATGAGATCCGAGCGCACCATCGATACTTCATCGATGATGAGCAGCTTGAGCTTGCGCATGATCGCGCCGTTGCGGCTGCGGCGGATGTCCTCCTGGCGGATCAGGCGCGGCGGCAGGCCGAAGAACGAGTGGATCGTTTGCCCGCCGACGTTGACGGCAGCGAGACCGGTCGGCGCGACGACGACGTGCTCGTCCTCGACCATTGCGCACAGCGCGCGCAGCAGCGTCGACTTGCCGGTGCCGGCGCGGCCGGTGACGAACAGGTGACCACCATCCTCGCTCAGATAATCGAGCGCAGCGTCGTATTCCTCGGTCGGCCCCGTGCCCGCCGGCCATGTGCGCGAGAAGCTGGCGCCTGTGGCAGGTACGGGGGGAGTGTCAGTCGCGAGAGCTGTCAGTTTCTTCGCCAAAATGTGTTCTCTATTTCCCTCTCCCCGCTTGCGGGGAGAGGGTTAGGGTGAGGGGTGGCGGCAGATGCCGACGTCCGAATGTGTCGCCGCCCCTCATCCCGACCTTCTCCCCGTGTTCACGGGGAGAAGGGGAAGTGGTGCGACGTCGCGCCTGTCTCAATCGCCCACGAGATGGCGCGTGGCGACAGGGTACACGCCTTCCTGGCCGAGCATCCAGACGCCGAAGCCATCGTTGCCGAATAGCGGCAGAAATGCACCATCGAGTACATTCAAGCCGCCGGTGAAGGCGCCGAATGCGGGCAGCACCAGACGCAGGCGATTGCCGACGAAGCAGGGCCGCCGCAGCGTATGGCCGTAGAGCGAGAGCCGCGCGGCCGGATGCAGATGTCCGGCAATCTCGTGTGTGGCGTGGCCCGAGGTCGGAAGATGCACGAGGCGCAAGCCACCGAGATCGAGGGCGTCGACCACGTCGCCGCCGAGGCTCGCAGCGATCTCCGGATCATGATTGCCGGTGACCCAGATCCAGCGGCGGTCCTCCTGCAGAATACGCAGGGCGGCAAGGTCACGCGAGGAGATCCGCTCCGCCGCACCGCGATCGTGCAGACTGTCGCCGAGTGCGACGACTGTGCGCGGTTCATAGCGCTCGATCGCGACGGCGAGGCGCTCGATCGTTTCGCGCGTGTCATAGGGCGGTAGCATCGATCCGCGGGCTGCGTGCGCCGACGCCTTTTCGAGATGCAGGTCGGCGACGATCAGCGTCTCTTCGCCGGGCCAGTAGAGCGCGCCCGACATGTCGGCGATGAGCTGCTTGCCGCAGACGGCCAACGCCTGCGTTGCACCATCGCTGATGCGCGCCCGTTCCGGGCTCAATGCGAGAACGCTCATCCGACCTCCCATCAGTTGCCGACCTGGTCGGTTTCGAGGGCTTCAGCGATCAGCGCTTCGGCGGCCTCCTTCAGCAGGGTCTCGGCAGAGCTGCCGTGGACGGCCTCGCGGCCGAGTTCGACGATCAGCGGCACGGCAAGCGGCGAGACGCGTAGCAGCGGACTATGCCTGATTCTCCCTTTGATTCGGGCAAGGAACGCGCCGAGACGCCCGATATCCAGAAGCCCGGTCGCCGCGTCCCGGTAGGCCGCCTCCAGCAGGAGGTGATGCGGATCATGGCGGCGAAGCACGTCATAAATGAGGTTGGTCGAGACCGAGAGCTGGCGGCCGCTCTTGCGCGCTCCGGGATGGCGGCGCTCGACGAGGCCCGCGATGACGGCGCAGGCGCGGAACGTGCGGCGCATCAGGCTCGTTTCGGCGAGCCACGCCTCGAGATCGTCGCCGAGCATGTCCTCGGCGAACAGGTCGTAGAGGTTCAGCTCACCGTCGGCGAGCATCCGGCCGATGTCGCGTGCGGCCCACACCGACAGCGCGTAGTCGTTGGCGACGAATCCGAGCGGTAGCGCGCCGGCGCGGTGCAGTCGGCGCGTCAGCAGCATCCCGAGCGTCTGATGCGCGATGCGGCCCTCGAACGGATAGGCCGCGAGGTAGTGGCGGCCCGAGCGCGGGAATGTCTCGATCAGCACTTCGTCAGCGGCAGGGATCGCGGAGACGCGGCGCTGCACGTCGAGCCAATCGGAGACGGCGGGCGGCAGGCGGTGCCAGCTAGCGGGATCGGCCACCATTCGACGTACGCGCGCGGCGAGGTGCGTCGACAGCGGAAACTTGCCGCCGGGGTAGCTCGGCACTTTCGGGTCTTTCGCATTCGACCGCGAGACCAGCAGTTCTTCATCGGCAAGACCTTCCATGCGCAGGATCTGGCCGCCGAGCAGAAACGTGTCGTCGGGTGTGAGCTCGGCCGCGAAATCCTCATCGATCTCGCCAAGGATGCGGCCGCCGAATGTGGCGCCCGCGCTGCCCGGGCGCTTGCCGCGCCGTTTGCCCACGAGCCGCACTTTGAGCAGCGGCTTTTCGACGATGGTGCCGACGTTGAGGCGGTACTGCTGGGCGTAGCGCGGATGCGTCAGGCGCCAGTTGCCGTTGGAATCGGGCTTCAATCGCGCGAAGCGTTCATACTGGCGCAGCGCGTAACCGCCGGTCGCGACGAAATCGATCGCGCGGTCGAAGTCAGTGCGGGAGAGCGCCGCATAGGGCAGTGCCGCGCGGACTTCGCCGTACAAGGCATCGGCGGAGAAGGGCCCTGCGCACGCGGTCGCGAGAATGTGCTGTGCGAGGACGTCGAGCGTGCCGGTGCGGTGGATGATGGCGTCCTGCTCGCCCGCGAGCGCGGCTTCGAGCGCGGCGCGGCATTCGAGCACCTCGAAGCGGTTGGCGGGAACAAGGAGTGCGTTCGATGGTTCGTCGAGGCGATGGTTGGCGCGGCCGATGCGCTGGATCAGACGCGAGGCGCCCTTCGGTGCGCCAAGGTGGATGACGAGATCGACGTCGCCCCAGTCGATGCCGAGATCGAGCGTCGAGGTCGCGACGACGGCGCGCAATTCGCCGCGTGCCATCGCGGCCTCGACCTTGCGCCGCTGGGTGACATCGAGCGAGCCATGGTGGAGCGCGATCGGCAGGCTGTCCGCGTTTGCCGTCCACAGCTCCTGGAACATCAGCTCGGCCTGCATCCGTGTGTTGACGAACACGAGCGTCAGGCGGTGGCGCGCAATCGCGGCGAGTACGTCGGCGACGGCGTAGCGCGCGGTGTGGCTTGCGATCGGCATCCCGCCTTCGACTTCGAGGATGGCGATGTGCGGGGTGGTGCCGCCGGTGACGGTGACGACGTCGGCGAGCTGGATCGCGGTGTCCGGTGTCGATTGCGGTGTGAGCCACGCACGCAGCTCGCTCGTCTGCGCGACCGTCGCCGAAAGGCCGACCGACATCAGGTCCGGTGCGAGTGTGCGCAGGCGCGCGACGTCGAGCGCCAGCAGGTCGCCCCGCTTCGACGGCGCGAGTGCATGCAACTCGTCGAGGATCAGCGTGTCGAGATCGGCGAACAGGTAGCCGGCGTCGGGGCTCGCGAGCAGAAGGGCAAGCTGCTCCGGCGTCGTCAGCAGGATCTCGGGCGGCTTGAGGCGCTGGCGCTGGCGCTTGCTCGCGGGCGTGTCGCCGGTGCGGGTTTCGACGCGGATGTCGAGGTCCATCTCGGCGACCGGGGCGAGCAGGTTGCGCGCGACATCGACGGCGAGCGCTTTCAGCGGCGAGATGTAGAGTGTGCGAAGACCAGCGCCGCGCGGCGCGTGTGCGCGCTTGCCATGTGCGGCAACGAGGCTCGGCAGGAAACCGGCGAGCGTTTTGCCCGCGCCGGTCGGTGCGATCAGCAGGGTCGAGCGCCTCGCCTCGGCTTGCGCGAGCAGCGCGAGCTGGTGCGGGCGCGGTTGCCAGCCCTTGCCTGAAAACCATCCGGCGAACGGTTCCGGAAGTACGACGGCGGGTGTGGATGTTGTCCGCGCCCGCGATGCGTTCAATGGGCGGGCCTTCGGGGAACGGGCTCTCGGACGCGCTGGCATGTCTGGCAGTCTAGCACGCGGATGATCTCGCCGTCGGCAAGGTTGCGGGGCGGGTGCGAACCAAGGATGGTGTATGGCGTTCACGATGGCGGGTGCTGCTGCCGCTGGGCTTGCTGGATTTTGGGGGCATCATGCGCGCCCGGCGTCGGGGACGGCTTGCGGGACTGGCACTCTTGCTGTCGACGTTGCTCGCCATTTTTGATGGGCGGAGGAGCCCTGGTTGTGGGGCGTGTCCCGCAGCTGTGGCAGCAGAGACGATATCCACATATCCATCGGCAAATCCGGGCATCCAGGCTTGCCGATGTCGTTCGCGGCGCCCTAGCGTCTGATTCGAGGAAATGGATTGCAGCTGCTATTCGAGGTGCTTGGAGATACCTGCGCCTATCAGGGCTTCGGGAGCGTGCGTCGACTCGATTGGCGAAGACTGGGTGTCGAGCGCGCGGAAGTTAATAAATTGACCCATAAAAGTGTTTCTGTTTGGCCACGCCCTTTGAGCGCACGGATCGATCGAGCACCGCGAAGCCCTACCCAGCCTTGTGAGAGGCCGCGAATCATCGCCTCTATGGCGCTGGGTCTCGACAGGCAAGTCGTAGGCAAGGACTGCGCGCCCGATAGTGGCGGCGCACAGGAAGTTCGGGGGATTGAAATGAAAAAGTCGGCTTGGAAGATTGGCGCCGCACTGGTCGGTCTCGCAATGGCG
Source organism: uncultured Hyphomicrobium sp. (assembly GCA_964557265.1). Classification (GTDB taxonomy): domain Bacteria; phylum Pseudomonadota; class Alphaproteobacteria; order Rhizobiales; family Hyphomicrobiaceae. Next base: position 4,432 of record CAZKZT010000016.1, on the reverse strand, counting down.
GCGACGGCACCGGCGCACGCTGGTGGCGGCTTGAAGGACGGCGGCAGCTATGAGCCGACCTGGATCGCGACTTATACCGGCGCCGATTTCGCGAAGGACTCCTTCTACAGCTACTCGGGTGCGGTCGTCTCGCTGCAGCGCGACCTGTCGAAGAGCGGTTTTGTCTTCCAGGGCTTCGCGGGCTACGGCTCGTATGAATACGCCAGTGGCATCGGCACGATCGACGGTGACGTCACCCAGCTGGCCGCCATGCTCGGCTATCTGTGGGTGCGGCCCGGCGCGTCCGTCGGCATCTACCTCGGTGCCGACTATCACCATCACGATCTGACGCCGTTCGATCCATTCAATGTGGTCGAGGGCAGCGAAGTCGGCTTCCGCGTCGGTGGCGATATCCGCCTGATCGGGCCGAGCCACTACTTCACGCTCGAAGGCTACTACTCGACGGCTTTCGACACGTACTGGTCGCGCGTCCGCGCCGGTCTGAACCTGGGCCGCGTTGTGATCGGTCCTGAAGCTGGTGCGCATGGTAACGACGGCTACGACGCACAGCGCCTCGGCGGCTTCGCGATGTTCAAGATCGATTTCCTCGGCACCAAGAACCCGGGTGAGCTGACGATCAATGCCGGCTACCAGTTCCTCAGCGACGAGAGCAGCCCCTGGGTGGCCTCGTCGGCTGGCGGTGAGGGTGCCTACATCGGCTTCAATCTCGGCTTCGCATTCTGAGCGACGCGATCGACCGCTGTAAATTGAATGAGGCGCCGAGAGGCGCCTCATTTCGTTTCATGCTTTCGACTACTCGGCCGCCTCGAGGAAGACGCGCGCGGGAGCGGCTTGCGGGGGCGGTGGCGCCGGGCGCGCCGTCAGGATCGGAGGCAGCCCGAGCCGCTTGGCACGACCCCAGGCCGTGAACCGGCCGCACAATGCCGCGAACAAGGCGCGCAGCGAGATCCAGAACAGGAGCTGGCGGTAGGTGAAGCGCTGCAGGAACGTGAGCGGCAGCAGCGACCAGTTGCCCTTCTCGCCGTGCAGCCAGAGCGCCACCGCCGCAAAAGCCAGTTCCAGCACCTGGAACACGCCCCAGTAGGCCAGGATCTGTATCGTCCCGCCGGACAGCGGTGTGCCGCCGTGATGCGCATAGGCCAAGGCATCGGATGCCACCGCGGCCACAAGCAGCGCATCCATGACGGGCGAGAACAGCGTGAACAGGAACTGGAAGACCACGATGTTCGGGATCGTGAAGAGCTTGAGCCCCCACGCGCCGCGCTGCAGATAGAGGCCGCGATGCTTGTAGGCGACCTGGAGCATGCCGAACATCCAACGGAAGCGCTGCTTGTTGAATTCGCGCACGGTCTCGGGTGCCTCGGTCACCGCAAACGCGGTCGGCTCGTTGCGAACGATCCAGCCGTTGCGCTCGAGCTTGATCGTCAAGTCGGCATCCTCGGCGCTGGTGTCGGACGCATAGAGGCCGGCCTCGATGACAGCGGTGCGGCGCCATGCGCCGATGGCGCCGGGCACCACGGAGATGCCGTTGACGATCTCGAACGCGCGGCGGTCCATGCTCTGCGCGGTCAGGTACTCGAGCGCCTGGAAGCGTGAAAGCATCCGGGTGCGATTGCCGACGGTGACCACACCTGCCACGGCACCGACGCGCGCATCACTGAAATGGGTGAGCAGACGGTCGAGCGCGTCAGGCGCGAGGCGGGTATCGGCATCGATGCAGACCACGACCTCGGCATCGGTCAGGTTGATGGCATAGTTGAGCGCGCTCGACTTGCCGCCGTTGCGCTTCGTCAGCAGCCGAACGCGCGGTTCGTGTGCGAAGGCCTCGCTCACGACATCACATGTGCGATCGGTCGATCCATCATCGACGACGACGATATCGAAGTCGGGTGTGCGGGACTGCAGCAGCGATGTGATCGAGGCGACGATCACCTTCTCTTCGTTGTGCGCTGGAAGGATGACGGCAAAGCTCGGGCGCCTGGCATCCGCCGATGACGGCGCCTTGACCACTCGCGACTGCCGGTAGGCGACGAATCCGATCACCAGCAGACGCCCGACGCCGAGCACGATGCCGATGAGGAAAAGCGCGTGGAGGAAGTTGTTGAATCCGCGGACGAGGGTGAACCCGATGCCGTTGACATAGGGAACCACCTCGTTGCTGCTCTCGAGCCGCGGCATCAGGTTGTCGCGCTGGAGACCGAGCAATTCGTGGAGTGTCACGAAGCGGAAACCCTGTGCACGCAGTTCGTCGATGATGCGCGGAAGCGCGGCGATCGTTTGGGTGCGGTCACCGCCGCCGTCGTGAAGCAGGACGACGTTGCCGTTCTGCCGCGTCGCGTACGAAACGGTGCGGCGGACGATCTCGTCGACTCCGGGGCGGCCCCAGTCCAGCGGATCAATACGCTGGCCGATGGTGATGTAGCCGAGCGCTGCCGAAGCTGCGAGCGTGCGCGCCTGCTGACGGGTCTCGGGCTCGATGTCGCGCACGAACGGCGGACGAAACAGAACGGTGCGGATGCCGATCTTGGATTCAAGCACGCGCTGCGTCGCATTGAGCTCGAGATCGAGTTGCGCGCTCGGAATCTCGCTCAGGTCCGGATGGGTGAAGGTGTGGTTGCCGATGTCGTGGCCTTCGTCGTAGACGCGCTTCAGGATATCGGGCTCGAGTGCCGCAGCGCTGCCGAGGACGAAGAAGCTGGCCTTGGCGTCCTTCCGCTTCAAGACATCGAGGATCGGAGGCGTGTAGAGGCGTGACGGCCCGTCGTCGAACGTGAGGGCGATGACTTTCTCTTTGTTGAAGCCGTGCCGCGTAATCATCGTCGGCCGCGGCAGCGACGCGATCGACTGTTGCGTGATCAGATTGTAGCGGGTGAGGTGCGTGATCTCGCGCTTGCCCGCGCTCGGCTGATTGTTGAACTTCAGCACTTCGCCCTTGCCGGCATACGTCACCGTGGCGCCAGGATCGAGTTCCTTCAGCTCGGCGAGGGCAGCCTCGTTCGGCGCACGGCCCTTGGCGAAGCTCGCCCAGATGGTCGGATCCTCGGTGCCGAGACGCCAGACGGCGAGGCCGCCCGGATTCATCGCCAATGCTGCGGCCATCTGATTGTACATCGTGACGCCGTCGAGCATCCACACGGAATGGGCGACGCCCTGCTCCTTGTCCTGGTAGGCGAAGGTCGGATTGAGCGCATTCGAGTCGAAGGTGAGCTGGCCGCCCGAGCGATGGAGCAGATCCCACGTTTCGCGGATCGAGATGACCCGGCCGCCGTTGCTGCTCCAGTCGATGCCATAGGCACCGATCGCGACGATCAGTTTGTTGCCGGTGGTCTTGGCAAAGCGCTCCGCGAGCATGGTCTCGAACCAGACCTGCGATGCGATGGGGCCTGCACGCTCGTGCGACGCGTGCTGGTCATAAACGAGCAGGATGGTCTGATCCGCCGCATCGATCAGTTCGTCGAAATGCGCCGGCTTCTCGTAGACAGGAAGCACCGACAGGACCTTGCGGTTGTCGGGACCGACCGCGGCCTTCACTTCGCGCAGGAGGTCGACCATGCGCGGCTGATCGGCGAGCGGGACCTTCTTGAAGTCGATGACGATGCCGGCGTAGTTGCCGCGCATCAGATAGTTCTTGATGTTGCGGACGAGACGCGCGCGCGCCGTTGGAGACTGCAGCAGGCGTCCGGCGGCTTCCCCGTGCCACGCGCCGGTGCGCGGGTCGAAGTTGTTCACGACCGGCATGATCTGGAGATGCGGCGCGTTGATCGAGATCCACGCGTTGACGTTCTGCTGGTCGCGCTCGTCGTCGAGTTCGACCTCGCCGTCCGCGCCCGAGAGATGCAGCCACTCCGGCAGCAAACCGTCGAGCTGGTGCGCCGAGGTGCGAAGCGACAGGAAGCTGTTCTTGTCCCAGTTGACGTAGAAGCCGAGCCGCGGCGTACCCGAGGTGGCGTTGTCGGTCCGCGAACGTGCGTGCGCGAAGTCGATGGTCGGTGTGCCGCGTGCCGGGGTGCGGTGGGCGACGGCGAGGACCGAGAGGTACTGGCGCTCCGTCTCGAGCCGCACCGAGGGTAGCGCCGGTGATGTCGTCACGCTGACGAGGAACACGGTCGCGATGACGCCGAGCGCCGCGAGGATCGTCATGACAACGCCATAGACGAGCGGCGAGCGCCGCCCTGTGGCATCGAAGAAAACCTGGGAGTTCTTGGAAGACATGTGCCGCCGGTCTGACCCACGGCGCCGCGCGCCGGTCGATGGCGCTGGCGCGATTGCTGTGCTGGGTCGGTGCCAGAGGCGCTGTGCACTCGCGGTCCGTACCCGTCAGAACGGAACGCAAGTTAGGGGCCGGTTTCCCATGGGACGCGAAGTGACGTGATGTTAGGATTAATGCGCCGTTGGTGGGGCGGGAGTGTCGCGGCGCGTGCGCGCATCATGC
>CAZKZT010000015.1:0-19905 GCA_964557265.1 uncultured Hyphomicrobium sp. | reverse complement strand
CGGGAAACTCCATGCGGTTGCCCATGCCGAGCATGGTCAGCGTATGGCCGGTGTCGTTGCGCAGCACGACCTCCTGGCCGAGACCGCCGCGGAACTTGCCGGGGCCGCCCGAGTCGGTCAGCAACCGCTTGCTCTCGATCGTCATGTTGGTCAGCGTCTCCCAGATTTCGCCCGGAACGACCGCCATATTCGACGGATGCGGCAGCGTCGCCCAGCCATCGAGGCCGTCGAGTGCGCCGTATCCACCCGCCGCGAAATAGAGACACGAGAACGCGCGATCGTCGCGGCGCCGGCCCTGGAAGGTGATCAGGTTCATCATGCCGGAATCCGCCTGCACCCGATCGGGCGCGGCTTCCGCAAGCGCGCCGTAGATCGTCGGCGTAACAAAGTGACCCATGGCGTGGCGGCCGCCGGTCGGAAACGGCGGCAGCGCGTTGAGGATGCAGCCCGGCGGTGCCGTCACCTTGATCGGTGCGACGGAACCCTCGTTGTTCGGGATTGACGGCAGCGTCAGCGACTTGATCGCATGCAGCCCCATCGCGTTCGTGTAGCAGATCGGCACGTTGACGCCCGCGCGCACGCAGCCCGAAGTGCCGTCGAAGTCGATGGCGACACTGTCGCCCTTCACATCGACGCGGACGACGAACTCGACCGGCTCGCCGAAGCCTTCGACCTTGATGCGGTTGCGGTAGGTGCCGTCACGGAACTCGCTGATCTTGGCACGCATCGCGCGCTCGGACTGGCCGCGGATCGCCGCCGACAGCTCGGTGAGATCCTCGAGGCCGTACTCGTCCATGAAGGCGAGCAGTTCGCGCCCGCCCACCTCGTTGCAGCTCACGTTGGCCATCACGTCGCCCATGACCTGCTCGGGAACCCGCACGTTGGTGCGGATGATCTCGACGATCAGATCGTTGAGGCGGCCGGCATCGTAGAGCTTGCAGATCGGCAGCCGCAAACCTTCCTGGAACACCTCGCTCGCGGAGGATCCGAAGCCGTTGCCGCCGATGTCGGGCAGATGCGTGATCGAGATCGTGTAGGCGACGATGCGCCCCTTGCGGAAGACGGGGCGCATCATCGTGATATCGAACAGATGTCCGGTGCCGAGCCATGGATCGTTGGTGATGACGATGTCACCGGGCTTCAGCGTCTCAGCCGGAAACTTCTTCAGCATATGGCGCAGCGTCACCGGCGCACTGCCGATGAAGGCGGGAATGCCGAAGGTGCCCTGCGCGATCGAGTTCGTATCGGCATCGAGCACGACGCACGAGAGATCGTAACTCTCGTAGACGATGGTCGAGAAGGAGCTGCGGACCAGCGTCGAGACGATCTCGTCGGTGAGCGAGACGAGACGGTCCCACATGATCCCGAGGCTGACAGCGTCGAAGGGTGTCTTGGTCATGATCGTCATTCCCCTCAGAAGCTCAGCTCGGTGATCAGGTTGTAGTGCGCATCGACCGTGACGGAGTCGCCGGCGCCGATGACGCAGGTGCTCTCGCGCTCCTCGATCAATGCCGGGCCTTTGACGACGGCGCCGGGCGCGAGTGCGTAGCGGTCATAAACAGGCCACGCGGCGAGACCGCCGACACGCGGATCGTACGCTTGCCGCGTGCCTTTCAATGCGCGTTCCGCGCTCGATGCCGCGGCGCCACCGTGCCCTTCGGCGATCGACGGCGTCGGCGCCACCGCCTCGACCTTCCAGTTGACGATCTCGGTCGGCTCGTCGAGGCGCAGGCCATAGGCCTTCTCGTAGGCACTTCCGTAGAGTTCGCCAAGATCGGCGAACACGCTCGCGGCATCGCTCGTCGCCGGGAGCGTCACTTCGATCTCATGGCCCTGGCCCTGATAGCGCATGTCGAGATGGCGCACGATCTTGATGTCGCCGTCCGCCACGCCCGCACGCTTGAGATAGCCTGACGCTTCGCTCTCCAGCGTCGCGAACGTCGAGCCGAAGTCCGCCGCGTCGATGTCGGCGACGTGGATGCGCCGGGAGCGCGCGACCTCGAACGCCAGCGGGCTGACGAGCAGACCCAGCGCCGACATGACGCCCGCCCCCACCGGCAGCACGACGCGCGGGATCTTGAGCTTGCGCGCAACCGACAGTGCATGCAGCGGACCCGAGCCGCCGAACGCCACCATGCTCGAATTGCGATAGTCGAAGCCGCGCTCGGTCGCGTGAATACGGAACGCGCGCGCCACGTCCTCGCAGATGATGTCGTGAATGCCCCACGCGGCGCGCAGCGTTTCAAGCTTCAGCGGCTTGCCGACACCTTCCGCGATCGCCTTCTCGGCCGCCGTCTTGTCGAGCTTCATCTTGCCGCCGAGGAAGAAATCCGCGTCGAGATAGCCGAGCACGAGATTGGCGTCGGTCAAGGTCGGGCGCGTGCCGCCCTGGCTGTAGCAGGCGGGGCCCGGCATCGCGCTGGCGCTGCGCGGTCCGACGCGGAGAAGTCCGCGGTCGTCGACCTCGGCGATCGAACCACCGCCCGCCCCGATCTCGATCATGTCGATCACCGGGATGCGCACGGGGAGGCCGCTGCCCTGGCGGAACTCGTGGATGCGCGCCACTTCCATAAAATACTTCTTGATCGCCTGCCCGTCCTTGACGAGGGCACCCTTGGCCGTGGTGCCGCCCATGTCGAACGAGAGCAGGTTCGGCAGATCGAGCGAGCGGCCGTGATGCGCACTCATCAACGCGCCGGCCGCCGGTCCCGACTCGAGCGCGCGCACGGGGTAGCGCCGCGCGGCATCCGTCGTGAGCGTGCCGCCGCTCGACCCCATGATGTAGAGCCGGCCGCCGAAGCCCGCGCCCGCGAGGCCATCCTCGAGCCGCTTCACGTAGCGGTCGAACATCGGCTGGGTGAAGGCGTTGACCGTCGTCGTCGTCCAGCGCTCGAACTCGCGCATGTTCGGGAACACGTCCGCCGAGGCCGATACCGTGATGTCGGGTGCGGCCTTGCGCAAAATCTCGGCCGCGCGATCTTCGTGCGCCGGATTCAAGTAGCTGTGAAGGAAGCAGACCGCGATCGCCTCGACGCCGAGTGCACGGAACTGATCGGCTGCCGCGGCCACAGCCGCTTCGTCGAGCGGCTGCCCGACACTGCCGTCCTGACGGATCCGCTCAGCGACCTCGATCCGCAGGCGGCGCGGCACCAGCGGCGTCGGATACTTGATGCGCAGGTCGAACAGGTCGTAGCGGCGCTCCTGCCCCATATCCATGATGTCGCCGAAGCCGGCGGTGACCAGCATTCCGGTCACGGCGCCGCGCCGTTCGATCACGGCGTTGGTGACCAGAGTTGTGCCATGGACGATGTCGGAGACGGATTTGATGTCGATGCCGTTCTCGGCCACCAGCGTCGCCACGCCCGCGAGCACCGCTTCCGACGGGTCGTGAGGCGTTGTCAGCCGCTTGTGAATCGCAAGGCGCCCGCCAGTGGCACTGCTCAGCGCAAAATCAGTGAAGGTGCCGCCGATATCGACGCCGATGCGGTACATCCCAATCCTCTCGAATCCCTGTTGCTGCAAGAGACTTGCACGGCACGGCTGACAAGTGAACGGGCGCTGAATGCAGACCGGTTCTTCCTGAGACGATGAGAAGCGCAGCCAAGAGCGGCAGAAACCAAGCCCCGCGGGGGTTCGCCGCGGCCAGCAGGGCCGGCAAACCTCGCAGATGGTCCCTATACATTTGGTGTGACCCCGGCCCCGCGCTCAGCCCCGGACGGACGCCGATCGCGCGCTGCGGGCCGGCTTCCGCAACAGCGTCGCCTCGACCACCTCGATGAACGCATTGACGATGTGGCTGTGCTCGCGCTCGCGCAGATACACGATGTGGGCCGCCGTCTCGATCTTTGCGTCCGAAATCCGCACCAGACGCAGCCTCGGGTCGGGAATGAACTCGGCTTCCGACACATAGCCGATGCCGATGCCGTGCATGACGGCCTCGCGAATGGCTTCGCGGCTACCGATCTCGATGATGTTGCGCACGGCGATACCCTGCGCGGCGGCGGCGGCCTCGAAGGCGCGCCGCGTGGTCGAGCCCATCTCGCGCGCAACGATCGGCTCGTTGGCGATCTCCGCCAGGCGGATACTCTTGCGCCCTGCCAGTCGATGAACGGCGGGCATGAACATCAGCACCGGATGGCGGCGGTAGGGAATGGCGATCAAACGCTCGTCCGGATCGATGTGTGCGAGCACCGCGACGTCCGATTTGTAGTCGATGAGATCACGCTGGACGGCGTGCGAGTTGCCGATCGACATGCTGAGGGTGATGTCGGGATAGCGCTGCCGAAACGCGGCCAGCATCTCGGTGACGTGGTACGGCCCCACGGCGCCGATCCTGAGATGCCCGGTCCGCAGCCCTTTGGCGGCGGCGAGAAGCTGGCGCGCTTCCAGCTCTTCCGCGAAGAGGCGCTTCGTGATCGCGAGAAGCTCGCGGCCGGTCGGCGTCAGCTCGCTGCGGCGGTTGCGGCGATAGAAAAGCTGCACGCCATGATCGGCCTCGAGCGCCTTGATCTGGGCGGTCAACGTCGGCTGGCTGACATTGAGCGTGGCCGCGCCCGCCACGAACCCGCCGGCTGTGGCTACCGCATGAAACGATCTGAGCTGGGTCAAATTCATAGATCCAGTCTATCTATCGTTTCATAAAAATCAATTTGTCGCCCCCGTAGACCGCTGTCACGTTGAGTTGGTACCTCGAACGGATCAACACAGTACGCGTCAGGGACACGCTAGTCGGGGACGGGCGGAACGCATGTGGGCATATAGCAATCCGGTCAGGATCGAATTCGGTGCGGGTGCGCTCGCGCGTCTTGGCGGCCTTATCGGCAAGCGCCGCTGGGCGCTCGTCACATACGACCTGCCGGTGTTTCATGAGGCAGCAGCGCGCATCGCCGCCGACGCCGGCGCACCGGCCGTCACCATCGACAACATCGTCACCAATCCGGACGTCAAGGATCTCGCCCGCTCGTGCGCGCTGTTCGGATCCGTGTCACCGAAACCCGAGGTCATCATCGCGCTCGGCGGCGGCTCGATCATCGATGCGGCGAAGGTCGTCGCGGCAGCCCAGGGTGATTTCGCCCGCGTGCTTTCGGCCCTGAAGGGGGGCGCGGCGCTCGACGGCGCGACGTTCACCCCCATCATCGCAGTCCCCTCGACCGCCGGAACGGGCAGCGAGGTCACGTCCTGGGCAACCGTGTGGGATGAGGCGGAGGGCAACAAGTACTCCCTTGCCCACCGTGCGTTGTACCCAGAAGTCGCGGTCATCGACCCTGCGATCACCCTGCAGGCGCCGCGCGGCCTGACGCTCGCGACCGGCCTCGATGCGCTTTCCCACGCGCTCGAAAGCATTTGGAACGTCAATGCCAATCCGGTCTCGGCCGAGTTCGCGATCGCGGCGGCGCGCGAGATCCTCGACGTCCTGCCGAAGCTGATGGCCGACCTCACCAACCTCGATCTCCGGGCCCGCCAGGCCAAGGCGGCGCTGATGGCGGGTCTCGCTTTCTCGAACACGAAGACGGCGCTGGCCCACAACATTTCCTACGACATTACCCTGCGAGCCGGTACAGTCCACGGCATCGCATGTTCGTTCTCGCTGCCGACGGTCATGCGCTGGTCGCAAGGCCGCAATAGCACCTGCGATACCAACCTCAAGCGCATCTTCGGCGACGATCTGACGGCGGGCGCAGCTCGCCTTACGGCGTTCCTCGAAGGGCTTGGGGTGTCGACCGATCCAGCGGCCTACGGGCTGTCGCCGGCCGACTGGAAGGCGCTGGTGGTGAAAGCCACACAGGGCGAACGCGGACGTAATTTCATAGGGCAGCATGATCTCGCAGCCTGAAGGGTGAGACTGCAATGACGAGCACCAAGACTGTCGTCGTCAATGGACGGAGCTACAATCAGCCATCGGCCCCCACCGTCGTGATCTGCATCGACGGCTCGGAACCCGGCTACATCGAGAAGGCCATCGAAGCCGGGCGCGCACCGACGTTTGCGCGGTTCATGTCGAATGGCGCCAATCTGATCGCCGAATGCGTGATCCCGAGCTTCACCAACCCGAACAACCTCTCGATCATCACCGGCCGGCCGCCGGCTGTGCATGGCATCGCGGGCAACTTCTTCTATGACCCCGCGACCGGCACCGAAGTGATGATGAACGACCCCAAGTTCATGCGCGCGCCGACGATCCTGGCGGGCTTTCATGATGCGGGCTTCAAAGTTGCCATGGTGACGGCGAAGGACAAGCTGCGGCTGCTTCTTTCGAACGGCCTCGACTACGGAACCGGCCGCGCAATCGCCTTTTCCTCGGAGCGCGCCGACAAAGCGACCAAGGCCGACAACGGCATCAACAATGTGACCGAGTTCGTCGGCATGGGCGTGCCGGACGTGTACTCGGCCGAGCTGTCGGAGTTCGTGTTCGCGGCGGGCGTCAAGCTGGCGGCGACCTTCCGCCCCGACCTGATGTACCTCTCGACGACCGATTACATCCAGCACAAGGCCGCGCCCGGCTCGAAAATCGCCAACGACTTCTACGCGATGATCGATGGCTACCTCGCCAAGCTCGATGCCCTCGGCTACACCGTCGTCGCGACCGCCGATCACGGCATGAACGACAAGCATCTCGCCGATAAATCGCCTGACGTTCTCTATCTCGATCCGCTGTTCGACGGCTGGCTCGGGGAGGGCAAGGCGCGCGTGATCCTCCCGATCACGGACCCCTATGTGGTTCATCACGGCGCCCTCGGCTCGTTCGCGACCGTCTACGTGCCGAAGGAGGCGAGCGTCGCGGACCTGATCGCCAAGCTGAAAGCGACGGCCGGCGTCGACACCGCGATGACGCGCGCAGAAGCCTGCGAGCGCTTCGAGCTGCCCGAAGACCGCGTCGGCGACATCGTCGTTCTTTCCACGCGCCACAAGACGCTCGGCACGGCGCCCGCCAAGCATGACCTCTCGGGATTGACCGAACCGCTGCGCTCTCATGGGGGACTGACCGAACAGCGCGTGCCGATGGTGTCAAACCGCAAGATCGAGCTGCCCGCGGGTCACCGGCTGCGCACGTTCGACGTCTTCGCGGTCGCGCTCAACCATACGCATTGAGAGGACAGCCCCATGTCGACCAAAGGCACGTCCACCACAACCAAGCCCGCCGCCGCCAAGCAAGCCTCGGCCCGCACCGAGTCCATGCGCATTGCCGGCAAGCTCGTTTCGACCGACGACGTGGTCGAGGTGCGCAACCCCTACGACAACACCCTCGTCGGCACGGTGCCGATGGCGCGGCCCGAGCACGTCCGCGAGGCTTTTGCCAAGGCGCGCGCGTTCAAGCCGAAGCTGTCACGCTATGAGCGCCAGCAGATCCTGCTCAAGACCGCCGACATTCTCGCATCACGCCGTGAGGAATTTGCGAAGCTGATCTCGGCGGAATCCGGCTTGTGCTGGAAGGACGCGATCTACGAGTCGACACGCGCCTATGACGTCTACTCGTTCGCGGGCCAGCTCTGCATTCGCGATGACGGCGAGCAGTTTTCCTGCGACATCTCGCCGAACGGCAAGGCACGCAAGATCTTCTCGACACGCGTGCCTCTGATGGGCGTGATCTCTGCGATCACCCCCTTCAACCATCCGCTCAACATGGTGAGCCACAAGCTCGCGCCGGCGATCGCCACCAACAATCGCGTGGTCTTGAAGCCGACCGAGCTGACGCCGCTCACGGCACTCGCGCTTGCAGATGTGTTGTATGAGGCCGGTCTGCCGCCAGAGATGCTGTCGGTCGTGACTGGAAACCCCGGCACGATGGGCGATTCCATGATCACCGATCCCGATGCCGACCTGATCACGTTCACGGGCTCGGTGCGCGTCGGCAAGTACATCGCGGAGAAGGCCGGATACCGCCGGATCGTCCTCGAACTCGGCGGCAACGACCCGCTGATCGTGATGGAAGATGCCGATCTCGACAAGGCGGCCGAACTCGCGGTGCAAGGCGCGACCAAGAACTCGGGCCAGCGCTGTACCGCGGTAAAGCGCATCCTCGTCGTCGAGGCGGTCGCGGATGCGTTCTCGAAGCTCGTCGTCGAGAAGGCAAAGAAGCTCAAGTTCGGCAACCCGGCCGATCCGACTGTCGACATCGGCACCGTCATTAACGAGCGCGCCGCGAAAATCTTCGAAGCGCGCGTCAACGACGCCGTCAAGCAGGGCGCCGAAGTGCTCTACGGCGCCAAGCGCGAGGGTGCGCTCTTCCCGCCGACCGTCGTCGATCACATTCCCTACAAAGCCGAGCTCGTGCACGAGGAAACATTCGGGCCGGTGATCCCGATCATTCGCGTGCCCAACGACATCGCCGAGGTCATTCGAATTTCCAATTCGACCGCTTACGGCCTCTCGTCGGGCGTCTGCACCAACCGGCTGGATTACATCACGCGCTTCATTGCCGAGCTCGACGTCGGCACGGTCAACGTCTGGGAAGTGCCCGGCTACCGGATCGAGATGTCACCGTTCGGCGGCATCAAGGATTCCGGCCTCGGCTACAAGGAAGGCGTGTGGGAGGCCATGAAGAGCTTCACCAATGTGCGCACCTACTCGCTGCCCTGGTCGGCGTGAACGCAGACGCAGCTGAGCAAAGGAAAGGCCAAGAAACAAAGGACGTGAGGTGGTGAGCACTGCTGAACCCGGGTCGCCTTGAAGCGGCATCACAGAACCGGGGCGGCAACGACGAGGAAACAGGACTGAAGGAGGAAACCCGAATGAAGCGCAGAAAATTTCTGACCGCAGTGGGCGCCGTCCTCGCTGCCGGTGCGGTACTGGCAGCGGCTCCGGCAGTCGCCCAGCAGAAGGAAATCCGCTGGAAGCTGCAGAGCGCCAATCCGTCCGGCACACCGCACGACATCCTGCTGAAGCAGCTTGCAACCAACGTCGACAAGATGTCGGGCGGCCGTCTCAAGATCGAGATCATGCCCTCCGGCGCCGTCGTCAATCCGAACGAGATTCTCGACGCGGTGAGCAAAGGCCTCGTCGACGCCGGGCAGTGGTGGACCCACTACGCCATCGGCAAGAACTCGGCCGGCGGTCTCTTCAGTGCGCCGCTCGGCGGATCGGCCAGCGGCCTCGATCAGAACACGCACATCGCCTGGTACCTCAAGGGTGGCGGTCGCGCGCTCTACATCGAGTATTACACCAAGCATCTGCGCGCTGATGTGATGCCGTTCCTCTACGCGCCGGACGGGCCCGAGGCGCTCGGCTGGTTCAGGAAACCGATCACGTCGGTCAACGACTTCAAGAACCTCCGCTTCCGCATCTCATCGGGCCTCCCGAGCCAGGTGCTCAAGGAACTCGGCGGCGTGCCGATGAACCTCGCGGCTGCCGAACTCATCCCCGCGGCCGAGCGCGGCATCATCGACGGCGTCGAGTGGATCAATCCCGCGAACGACATCAAGGTCGGGCTGCAGGACGTGTTCAAGTTCTACTCGATCCAGGGCCTGCATCAGGCCATCGACATCGCCGATGTCATGATCAACGGCAAAAAGTGGCGTGAACTGCCGCCCGACCTGCAGGCGATCGTCGAGGTGGCGATGACGACGTCGCTCTATGAAGCGCAGATGTACTTCATCTACGAAAATGCCAAGGCGCTGCAAGAGCTGCAGGCAAAGGGCGTCACGATGTTCGACGCACCGCCCGACTACGCCGCGGCCTGGATCGAAGCATCGAAGAAGGTTCTCGGCGCACTCGAAGAGAAGAACCCGTTCTTCAAAACGGTGCTCGACTCCCAGCGCGCTTTTGCCAAGGTCGTCGTGCCGTACACACGCGAAACCTCGAAGCTGTCGACCTTGATCGCAGGCGCTGCCGCGTCGAAGTAGCATCGGCATTGATCGTCCACATCAAGCGCCGGAGCCCGCACCTCGGGCTCCGGCGGTGCGAGGCCGCGCCGGCCCGCTCACGACACCCGCAATGTGCCGTTTCCAGCACGGGAGACCGTCGGCCATGACCACATCCGCGAACGCAGCCGATCGCGTGACCAACATCATCGACGGCATCAGTATCTGGACGGGCAAGACCGTCGCCTGGCTGATTTTCCCGATGTTCGGCGTCCTCGTCTTCGAGGTGCTGATCCGCAAGTTCTACCAGCCGACGATCTGGGCCAATGACGTCGCGACGATGGCCTACGGCGCGCACTTCTCACTCGCGGCCGCCTATGCGCTGAGCCTGCAGAAGCACATCCGCACCGACTTCCTGACGCAGCACCTGTCACTGCGCGCGCAGCTCTGGCTCGACATCATCCAGTACCTCGTCTTCTTCCTGCCGGGCATGATGATGTTCCTGTGGCTGAGCTGGGAGTTCGCCGAGGAATCCTGGTTCTTCCGCGAAGAGCTGATCACGTCATGGCGGCCCCCCGCCTACTGGTACAAGAGCATCATCCCGGTGACCGCGGCGCTGCTGCTGCTGCAGGGGATCGCCGAAGTCCTCAAATGCTTCCGGTCGCTCAAGACGGGTGTCGACTATCGCGTCGTCGCGCCGAGCGAAGTCACATGAACCGCACAATGCCCGCCCAGCACCGCAGCAACCTCATCGAGACCGCGCCATGAGCCTCGAAGTCCTCGGCCTCGTCCTGATCGGCATCCTGTTCCTGGTGATCCTCGCCGGGTTCCCGATCTCGTTCACGCTGATATTCCTCGCGACGGCCTTCGGCTACTACGGCCTCGGCGATCGGGTCTTCTATTTGATGACCTACCAGTACTTCAACTCGATGATGGAGACGGTGCTGGCCGCGGTCGCACTGTTCACCTTCATGGGGTACGTGCTCGAAAACTCGGGACTGATGGGACGTCTGTTCCACGCCATCCAGCTCGCGTTCGGACGCCGCCACGGCTCGCTCTACATCGCGACGATCTTCACCGCGACACTGTTCGCCGCAGCGACCGGCATCGTCGGCGCGTCGGTCGCGATCATCGGCCTGATGGCCGGCCCGATCATGCAGCGGCGCGGCTACGACACGGCACTGTCAGCGGGCACCATCACAGCCGGCGGCACGCTCGGCATCCTCTTGCCCCCAAGCGTCATGCTCGTGGTCATGGGTCCCTCGTTCCAGGTCTCGATCGCGCGCCTCTACGCCGCGACGATCATCCCCGGCCTGTTGCTCGCCACCCTCTACCTCACCTACACGCTGACGCGCACTTGGCTCAAACCCAGTCTCGGCCCACCGCTCCCGGCTGAGGAACTGAGCGTCAGCCCTGGCTACATCATGAAGGAGCTGCTGCTCGGCTTCGTGCCGCCGGCGTTCCTGATCTTCCTGACGCTCGGCGCCATCATCAGCGGCTGGGCAACACCGACCGAAGGTGCCGCCCTCGGTTGCGCCGGCGCACTCATCATCTCCGCGTTCAGTCGCAGGCTGACGTTCGCCAACCTCAAGGATGCCACTTTCCGCACCGCGCAGACGACGGCGATGGTGATGATCCTGCTGGCGGCATCCAACTACATGGGCGCGGTCTTCTCCGCGTTCGGTACGCCGAAATTCCTGGCCGACACGATCCTCGCCTGGGACATCCCGCCGGGGATGCTGATCATCGCCATCCTTGCGATCTGCTTCGTGCTCGGCTGGCCGCTCGAATGGGTGCCGATCGTCGTCATCATTGTGCCGATATTCCTGCCGCTGCTGCAAGCGCTGGACATCGACATGATCTGGTTCAGCGTGCTGGTCGCCGTGACGCTGCAGACCTGTTGGCTATCACCACCCGTGGCGCTATCGGCGTACTACCTCAAAGCCGTCGTGCCGAGTTGGGATCTGTGGTCCATTTACCGCGGCATGATGCCATTTATGCTGCTGCAATGGCTCGGAGTCGTGCTTATCTATATGTTTCCGGAGATTGCCCTTTACCTGCCCAACCTCTGGTACAAATAGGATCAGCGCCGGCGTCCTCGTCCGGCCTGAGATCCTTGACTGACGACGGCGGAGATCGGCATGGAAGGCAGCGGACTGCTCGTAACGCTCCTGGGCGGTGTCGCACTGCTCATATGGAGCGTGCGCATGGTCCGCACGGGCATGACCCGGGCACTCGGCGCTTCCCTCCGTTCCCTCATCGGCACCGCCTGCTCGAGCCGTGGCAAATCGTTTGCGGTCGGCATCGGAGTCACCAGCCTGCTGCAGAGCGCCACCGCGACGGCGCTGCTGCTCGTCTCGTTCGCCAGCCGCAAACTCATATCCCTGCCCCTCGCCCTGGCCATCATGCTCGGCGCCGATGTCGGCACGGCACTCGTCGCGCAGATCTACGCCATCGACTTCCGCTGGATCTGGGCTGTTCTGGTGTTCGTTGGCGTCATCATGTTCAGCACCTCCCAGAACGACCGGGTGCGCGGCGGCGGGCGCATCCTGATCGGCTTCGGCCTGATGCTGCTCGGCCTCACGGTGATCGGGCAGGTGTCGGCGCAGATGCGCGACAGCCCGACGATCCAGCTCGTGATGTCGTCGCTCGGACATGAGCGGGTGCCGCTGCTGGCGCTCATCGTCGCCGCCGCGATGACATGGCTCGCCCACTCGAGTCTCGCCATCGTCCTGTTCATCATGTCGCTCGCCAGCGGCGGCGTGATCGATGCCCGGCTTGCCATCGTCCTCATCCTCGGCGCCAACCTCGGCGGCGCGATCGTCCCCTTCACGGCGCTGTCGAACTCGACCGTCGCCGCCCGCCGCGTCGTGCTCGGCAACCTTTTGATCAAGGCCATCTGCGTTGCGTTGATGCTGCCGTTCGCGGCCTATCTGGCAACCGCCATGGCGAGTTTCTCAGCCGATCCGGCGCAGATCGCCGTCAATTTCCATCTTGCGTTCAATATCGCGCTTGCGGCCGTGGCGATGCCGTTGCTCGGATACGTCGCGCAGGTGGTTACGCGCCTGATGCCCGAACCGACGGCCAATGCCGAGGTGCGCGGGCCGCGGCATCTCGATGAAAGCGCGCTCGACACGCCGTCGGAGGCGCTGGCCTGCGCCATGCGCGAGACCCTCGCGATGGGCGACATCGTGCTCGGCATGCTGGAGCGTTCCCTCACCGTCATCGAGGGCAACGACATGAAGGCGGTGCGTGACATCGAGAAGGCCGACGACGAAGTCGACATGCTGCACGAGGCGATCAAGCTCTATCTGATCCGCGCCTCGAAAGCTGACATGGGCCTCGACGACAGCCGCCGCTACGTCGAGATCCTGACCTTCACCACGAACCTCGAGCACATCGGCGACATCATCGACAAGAACCTGATGGAACTTGCCGCGAAGAAGATCAAGAAGCGCTACGCCTTCTCGCGCGAGGGACTCGCGGAGCTGCGCTCGTTCCACGGCCATGTCGTCGATCACATGCGGCTTGCGCTCAACGTCTTCGCGACCCGCGACGTGGTGCTGGCGCGGCGCCTGCTGCGCGAGAAGACGCGCGTGCGCACGGCCGAGTTCGAGGCGACCGACAAGCACTTCTCGCGGCTGAGAGCGGGGCTCGCGCAATCCATCGAAACCAGCTCGATCCACCTCGACATCGTGCGCGACTTGAAGCGCATCAACTCGCACTTGACCGCGGTTGCCTATCCGATCCTCGAGGCGGTCGGCGAACTCGCGCAGTCGCGCTTGATCGATGCACCGGCACCGGCGGCCGAGGCGGGCTACGCGCGCCAACGCGAGATCCACGGCGACGCCGATCCGGCACGCAGCTGAACGGATCGATCAGGTCAACACGCGCCGCAGCGCCGCGATGAGGCGGTCGCAGTCCTCCTCGTCGTTATAGACGTGCGGCGAGATCCGCAACCGGCCGAGCCGCGGCGCCGCATAGACCTTCTCCGCCGCCAGCCGCGCGATCAGATCCGCGGGCATGCCGCGGGGAAAACCGAGGCTCAGCACGTGCGGCGCGCGGCGTGGCTCCTGCGGCACCTCGATCGGCAGCTCGGCGACACCCGCTGCAATGCGTGCGGCCAGCATCCGCATCCGTCCCGCGACCGCGTCGGCACCCCATGCCGCCATCATCTCCATCCCGATCGCGGCCATCTCCATCGAGATGAAGTGATCGCGCTCGCCCATGTCATAACGGCGCGCATCGGGAAGGTAGCGCATATCCGCGAAATAGACCGGGTTCTCGGCTTTGACATCGCGGCGGCCGAACGCGGTCTGCTCCAGCGGCACGCCGCCCTGATGGCGCTTGGCGACGTAGACGAACGCACGGCCGTAGGGGCCGAGCACCCACTTGTAAGTCGGGAACATGAGGAAGTCGGGATCGAGCCGCTTCACGTCCGTCGCGAGCACACCGACGTGGTGGGTGGCATCCATCAGGAACGCCGCGCCCTGCCGGCGCAGCGCCGCCTGCACGCGATCGACATCGATGAGGCCGCCGTCCGACCAGTGCACCGACGAAATCGAGGCGAGCGACAGCGGTGGCGCGCCCGGCCGCTCGATCGCAGCAAGCACCGCACTCGTCCAGTCACCATCGCCGGGTTGGGCCACCGTCTCGACCGTAAAGCCTTGCGCTTCGGCGCGCGTCAGCCACTCGAGAACCGGCGATGTATGGTCGTTCTCCAGCACCAGCACGCGCGAACCGCGCGCAGGCGCGAACACCTTGCCCGCGATCGCGACGCCGTAGCCGACCGACGAAACCAGCGCCACATCCGTAGGATCGGCGCCGATGAGGCGGGCGGCCGCGGCGCGGGCGCGCTCATGCTGGCCGTCCGCGAAAGCCGCGTCGAGCTTCCACGGCTGGCCCTTGCGGCCGACGGCGAGGCGGGCGGCCTCCTGCGTCGCGAGCGGCAAGGGGCTCCAGGCAGCGGCGTTGAGATAGGCAACGTCGCGCGGAATGTCGAACTGGTGGCGTTGCGAAGCGAGCATGAAACCCTCCGGCGCGGGAATAGGCGCGTGCGAGGGACTATAACGTCATCGGCGCCGCGCTGATATTGCCGACGGCCAGCAACAGATCTGCGCGCTGCGCTGGCGCACGCGTTTAGTTGGTGCGGCTGGCGGCGCGCTGGACGGTGCGCCGCGGTCCGTAGATGCGCACGGCGCCGCTCACGTCTCCGGCCTGCAGGGTGCGGAAATCTTCCTGGTAGCGGCGTGACATCACCTGCCCGTGCGGCTCGGGATGATCGAGGCCGATGGCGTGGCCGATCTCATGCGCGAGCGTGTAGCGCAGATCGTACACCGCGAGATTACCGTCGAAGCCGACCTTCCATCGCTTGGTCGGATTGAAGCACACGAGCGCGCGCTCGATCGGGCGCAGCATTCCCTCCACCCCTTTGGCGTAGGCAACATCGGCAAAGGCCTGGGCGACGGGCTTGAGCTGCGCGCCGATCAGGATGCCCGGCGTGGTACCGGGCGCGGCACGCTCGAAGCGGATGTTGGCGGCGCGCTCCCACATCTCGAATGCAGCGGCGACCTCGTGGCGAAACGTGGAATGGTCGATGCCCGAGCGCGCGAGCATGTCGTCGAGCGGGACCATCGCCGCACAGTTGCGAGCGTCCGCGAACTGAACCGGCGTGTTGACGAAGTCGTACGTCACCGTGACCGGCGCGGCGTCGGCGCTGGTCCAGCGCACGAAGACGCCGTCGAAGTCGAGCAGCTTGAAGCCGAGGAAGCTCTGCGCGTACGCGCCGCCCAAACTCGATACCGCCAAGCCGAGTCCCACCAGCCCGGCAATCACCAGGCCCCACGCATAACGCCTCACTCACGTCCCCCGCGTTCTTCAACGTCAGCCACCCCCCACGGGCAACCGCGATCAATCGGCACGAAGTTGTGCATCGCACGTTAGTTATTTTGCGGCGGCGACCAAGCCGGAATCAGTGGCGGATCGTCGCGTCCCGTGCGCTTTTTCCAGACCCTGTGGCCGAACGCCCACCGCATTTCGGATCTCCGCCTATCGGCCCTTTCGATCCGCGCAAAGACAGGTAGAAAGGAGGTCCAACACAACAAACAGGGACTGCGTCATGAGCAAATCCGACATCCAGACACTCGGCTCCGCGTTCGATCCGCTGCGACTGCGTGATCGTCCGTTCGCTGTCCAGTTTTTCGCGGTTGTCTTCGGCACGGCACTGATGACCGCATCATCGTACGTGTCGGTGCCCATGTTGCCGGTACCGATGACCATGCAGACGCTGGCGGTGACGCTGATCGGCGCACTGTATGGCTGGCGCCTCGGTGCGATCACGATCCTGGCGTGGCTGGCGCAGGGGGCGCTCGGGCTACCGGTGTTCGCGGGCGGCACGGGCGGCATCGCGCGGTTTGCGGGACCGACGGCCGGCTATCTGCTCGGGTTCGTCGGCGCGGCCGCGCTGACCGGCTGGCTCGCCGCGCGCGGCTGGACCGGCGATCGCATCGTGCGCTCGTTTGCCTCGATGCTTGCCGGCAACATGCTCATCCTGCTGACGGGCTGGGCCTGGCTGGCGTTCCTGATCGGCGGCGAGAAGGCGCTCTGGGCGGGCGTCGTGCCGTTCGCACTTGGCGCCGTCGTGAAGTCGGCGCTCGGCGTCGCGATCCTCAAGGCGATGAAGGCGACTGTTCGCCGGGCACGCTGAGCCGCCGTTCGTCCTGTCATTAAAGCGAGCGCGCCGCCGGATGACCGGCGGCGCGTTTTGATTTGTAGATGATGTCGGCTCCGGAATTCAGCCGCCGATCACTCGAGCAGCTTGCGCTTCCACTTCGCAAGCATCCCTTCCGCGTAGATGACATCCGCATTGAACTCGAGCGGGAACGCAGGATTGGGACTGACGAGTGCGATCAGGGGTATCTTCCACGTCACCTTGCGCCCGTCCGGCGAAACTTCGCCGTTTGCATTCTCAATTCTCTGCCCGGTGATGGCGACGGTGACAAAGCGATTGCCCAGCATCGCGATCATGAGCGCCTGCCCCATCTTCTCGGCCTCCGGCGACCCGGACGGCACCGGCGATGACGGGAGCGTAATCTTGCCTCTCACCTGATATCCCGATTGGCCCTCCAGCCTCGTCAGCGTGAAATCAGGAGCCGGCGCCTTGTCGGGCCGGGCCATCTCGATCTTCTTGGCATTCTCGAATGCCAGGATCGGATCAGAGAGATCGATGATCATCGTGCACGTCGCCATGCCCGCCCGCATGCCGCGCTTCTGATCGAACGAACGCACCCCGGGAGGGAGCGGCTTGTCCTCAGCCGGCGGCTTCCCGCAGTCTTTGAGAAAGTCGGGCGGACGATTGCCTTCCTCCTTGTTGGAGAAGGCAGGATTCTCCATGAACGCGATGAGTTCAGCGGCCATCGCGAATTCCACGCTGACCGTTGCTTCCCCGTTCTCCTTGACGACCGTGTCCGAGGAAATCTCGAAGCAACCGGCGAGCATCAATGCCGCCGCGAACGATGCCGCGATTGCCGCGCGCTTACCTAGCCAAGCCATACTGCCCCCATGCGTACGAGTAGGGGCGCACAGTTGCATGAGTCTCCCTGGCATCCAATCCAACGGAATTGAGCCTTCCGTGGCCTGCAAGCCCGTGCCGCGTCTGGGCGGCCTCATACACGCTAAAGCTCTATGAGCTCGCCGCCGAGCCAGTCGACGACGATCAGCGGTTCTGGTGAGACGAGCTCACGCAGCACCTCGATGACCGCTGCCGCATCGGGGCCGTCATCATTCAATACGGGCATCATGGATCGCACCACGGCGCCGTCCGCGTCGGGGAGCACGATCACGGCCGCATGCGGGGACAGACCGAAGGCACGCGCCCCCGCGACGGCCACGGGTGCCGAGAAGTTCCCCGAGGTCACACGGTCGAAGGCGGGAAGCCGCGCCGCCAGCATATCGAGGACGGGCGCGAGCGGGATACGGAGGTCCGCCAGCGGCATGGGCGCGGGCTGACGGATGTAGACGTCCGTCCAGCCCGTGTTGTTTGGCGCCCTGTGCGCGTTGGCGAAGACAGCCATCTTGCCAAGCTCCGCGCGGCACCAGTACGCAATCGCCGCCGGCAACACCTCGACGTCACCCCAGTCGTCTTCTTCGACGTAGAGGGTGCGCGCAGCGGGTGCTGTGCCGCCGAAGAGCGCGCGCAGACGACCGAATACACCGCTCGTCATGCGCGCTCCATCGCTGCTCAGGCCGCGTTCAGCAGGCCGCCTGCCTTGGCCAGCTCACGCAGATGATGGTCAGCGCCACCGAACAGCATGTCGATCATGGTCAGCCGCTTGAAGTAGTGGCCGCCCTTGTACTCCATGGTCATGCCGATGCCGCCGTGGAGCTGGATCCCTTCCTGGCCAACGTGGCGCGCCGATTTGCTGATCTGCGCCTTGACCGCGTGCATGGCGCGGCGACGCTCGACGGCGTCCTCCTCGTCGATCATCACGCAGGCGTAGTAAGCCATGCTCTTCGCCTGCTCGAGCGACACGAACATGTCGACCGAACGATGCTGCAGCACCTGGAACGAACCGATCGCGACGCCGAACTGCTTGCGCGTCTTGAGATACTCGACGGTCAACTCGTGCAGCGCACTCATCGCGCCCACCGCCTCGGCCGCGAGATAGGCGATGCCGTTCTGGATCGTGCGCTCGATGATCGGATACGCCTTGCCGACCTCGCCGATCACGGCATCGGCGCCAACCTTGACGCCCGACAGCGTGATGTCGGCGGCGCGCGTGCCGTCCTGGATCGGATAGCCGCGCCGCGTCACGCCCGCCGCGTTGGCATCGACGACGAACAGCGCGAGGCCGTCCTGGCTCGCGCGGTCACCGGAAACCCGCGCGGAGACGACGAGCTTGTCGGCGCTGTCACCGCCGAACACGACACACTTGGCGCCTTCGATGACATAGCCGCCTTTGCCGTCGGCCTTGGCGGTCGTCGCGACATTGGCGAGATCGTAGCGCGCTTCCGGCTCCTGATGCGCAAACGCGAGCGTGAGCGATCCCGCGGCGACCTCCGGAATGAGCTTCGCAGCGAGCGCATCGCTGGCACCGAGCCGCAGCGCCGAGCCGGCGAGGATGACGGTCGAGAAATACGGCTCGACGACCAGCGCCCGGCCGAACGCTTCGCCGACCAGCATGGTCTCGACGGCGCCCTGCCCCATGCCGCCGTGATCCTCGGAGAACGGGATGGCGAGCAGGCCGAGCTCGGCCAGTTCCTTCCACAGCGCCTCGCTGTAGCCCTTCGGCGACTTCATCGCTTCATTGCGCGTCTTCAGTTCGGCGTACCGGCTCGCCGTCATCCGATCGACGCTGTCCTTGAGAAGCTGCTGCTCCTCGCTGAGATCGAAATCCATGTGAGAGTCTCTTTTTCTTCTTCGCGGGCAAATGCCCGCCCCAAAACGACAGCACAGAGCGAACCTCGGCGTTGCAGCCAGGTCGCCCGACTCGCAACCGGCTTCAGAACCCGAGCACCGCCTTCGCGAGGATGTTGCGCTGGATCTCGTTCGAGCCGCCGTAGATCGACACCTTGCGGTAGTTGAAATACGTCGGCGCGGAGGGCGCCGCCCACTCGGCGCCGATCGGCGGCGCGTTGTGGCCGATCATCTCGTCGTCGTCATCGTTGGCGAACGGCATCGCGAGCGGGCCCGCGACTTCCATCAACAGCTCGGTGACGGTCTGCTGGATCTCGGAGCCCTTCAGCTTGAGCATCGAGGTCGCTGGGTTGGGCTTGCCGCTCTTGTTGTTGCGCTCAGCCGCGATGAACCGCATCTGCGTCATCTCGAGCGCCTTGAGCTCGACCTCGGCCGAGGCGACCTTCTCGGCGAACTGCGGATCCTCGAGCAGCGTGCCGCCCGTGTTGCCGGGCACGCGGCGGGCGAGTTCCTTGATGCGCGCGACGCGCATTTTGGAGATGCCGACGCGGGCGATGCCGAAGCGCTCGTTGCCGAGCAGGAACTTGGCGCAATCCCAGCCGCGGTTTTCCTCGCCGATCAGGTTCTCGACCGGCACCTTGACGTCGTCGAAGAACACCTCGTTGACCTCGGCGCCGCCGTCGATGAGCTGGA
>CAZKZT010000014.1:0-20126 GCA_964557265.1 uncultured Hyphomicrobium sp. | reverse complement strand
CGTCGATGGCATCGGCCTACGTGAGCGGCATCATCGCGCTGATGCTGGAGCGATCACCGCACCTGATGCCCGATCGCGCGACGACCCTCCTGACCGAGACGGCGGGAGATCTCGGCAAGCCCGGCCGCGACAACGAATTCGGTGCGGGCCGCGTCGACGCCCACGCCGCACTGGAATCGCTCATCGGCCGCGCCAGCGCAGTCGGCGCGCGGCAGTAGCGTTACGCGCCTTCACGAGCGCGGATAGCCGCGGACCCGCGCAAGGAGATCACGCAATGGATCGTTGGTCCAGGCGCGCAGCAGGAAATCGTGATGATTGGCGTCGCTTGCCGCTGGCGCGACGACGATGCTGCCGGGCTCCAGCCGCGCCGGCACCGTCTCCTGCACGATGAGCCTGCGTTCCGCCAGCGCCGCCTTCAGCTCCTGATTGCGCCCCTCGGTCGACCGGGTGTGGGTGCTGACGAGAAAACCCTGCGGCTGACGCGCGGCCCAGTCGGCGAAGACGTTCATGTCGCCATACGCCGCATCGAGCAGCACGACGCCGCGCAGACGCCGCCCGAGATCGCCATTGCGGATCGCCCAGGCCGCCGGCGCGAAGCCGCCGCTGTAAGCGACGATCACGACGGGCAGATCGGCGAAGCTCGCCTCCGAACGCGGATCTCCGTGCATGATTGCAAGGCGGCCCGCGGCCTCGTCGATGAGCTGACGCAATCCGCCGCGCTGCCACAGCTTGCCGATCGCCGAATCCGATGCGTTGACGGCGAACTGCGGCGCCACCAGCACCGCATTGGTCCGCGACATCGACACCTGCCAAGGCACGCGCTGGCGCATGAACACGTCCTGGCGCAGGTTCGCCCGATGGCCATGGAAGTAGAGGACGATCAGGCTTGGCCGGCGGATGTCAAAACCCTTCGGAATATGCAGCAGGACGCGCGGATCGCTGTAGCGCTCGTCCTCGAACAGCACGCGCCCCTGATTGGTGCGATGGAAGCGGCGGCCATTTTCGCCAACCTCGATGAAGGGACGCCCGCCCGCCGGTGCCGGCATCAGACCGTTGTAAGGGAACGGCGCGGCATGGAGAGCCGCCAGACGGGTGACGGATTTCGGCAGCGGTCCCTGACGCGAGCGCACCGCATGCGGCGTCGGCACGACAGTCGCAATCCATCCGCTGCTGGAGACCCGGTGCTGGGGATGTTGCTGAGCCGACGCGCGCTCCGCGGACAAGCCCGCGAGCGCGGCAAGCAGCACGACGGACGCACACGAGAGTGCGGGACGAAGGCGTGCCCGCCAATACCGGTTCCTGACTGTGCCGCCGTTCCCCATGGTGCGCTGGTCGTTCGGGTTGTCGCAACACGCCCAACGGCTGGAACACGCCGCGGCGTCGTGGTCATTTCCCGGTGCAAGATCCGGGCTTCCGCTTACGTCTGATTTTTGGCCAGAACGTGGTTACGGAATGGTCAATGCCGCCGACGGTTCCGGGACTGTGACCCGAACGCCCGCCCCCGCTTCAACCCACCAGCCAGCCTCACACATTACGTTGTTCACGGAATGGCCCTCGGCTAGAGTGCGCTGCAATCTGCATTGGAGACCCGATGGCCACCGACGAAACGACCAAGTCGACGACCACCGCCGGCCCCGATACTGGCCCCGCCAGCGTCACCCTCACCACCGCCACAGCCCTCGCCGTCGCCGACATGATCGGCATCGGCGTGTTCACCAGCCTCGGCTTTCAGGTCATCGACCTGCCTTCGGGCTTCACCGTCATCACGCTGTGGACACTCGGCGGACTTGTCGCGCTGTGCGGCGCGCTCTCCTATGCCGAGCTGGCGACCGCATTGCCGCGTTCGGGCGGCGAGTACAATTTCCTGTCGCGCATCTATCACCCCGCCCTCGGCTTCCTCGCCGGATGGATCTCGGTCACGGTCGGTTTCGCAGCCCCGGTCGCGCTCGCGGCGATGGCACTCGGCGATTATTTTGCGGGCATCTTCCCCGGCGCGCCGAAAATCCCCGTAGCCCTCGCGGCCGTGTGGGGCGTCACGCTGGTTCTGCTCAGCGGAGCCAAGCCGAGCGTGCTGTTCACCAACGTCTCGACCTATCTCAAGGTCGCGTTGATCCTGGTGCTCATCGTCGCCGGCTTCACGATGGGCACGCCGCAGCCGATCTCGTTCGCGCCATCCTCGGCCGACTTGAGCTACATCATCAGCGCCCCGTTCGCGATCAGCCTGATGTACGTGATGTATTCCTACTCGGGCTGGAACGCCGCCACCTACATCGCCGATGAGATCAAGGATCCGGCCAAGACGCTGCCGCCCGCGCTCGTCGCCGGCGTCATCATCGTGATGCTGCTCTACGTCCTTCTCAACGCGGTGTTCCTCTACACGACCCCGATGGACAAGCTCGCAGGCCAGATCAACGTCGGCTTGATCGCGGGGGAGCACATTTTCGGCCTCGGCGGCGGGCGTATCGTCGGGGGCCTGATCTGCTTCGGCCTCATCTCGGCGATCATGGCGATGATGTGGATCGGTCCGCGTGTGACGATGGTGATGGGTGAGGACCTGTCAGCGCTGGCCTTCTTCGCGAAGAAATCGGCCTCCGGTGTCCCGGCGCGGGCATTGCTGCTCCAGCTCGCGGTCGCCAGCGTCCTGGTCCTCACACAGACCTTCGAGACCGTCCTCAAGTTCGTGCAGTTCAGCCTGCTCTCCTGCTCGCTGCTCGCCGTCGTCGGCGTCATCGTGCTCAGAATGACACAGCCCCACCTTCAGCGTCCGTTCAGAGTTTGGGCGTATCCGTTAACCCCGTTGATCTTCGCCGTGGTGACGCTGTTCATCCTGGTCTATCTGGTGCGCGGCCAGCCGATGGAGTCGCTGGCGGGTCTCGCACTGATGGCGACGGGCCTCATCGTCTACGCCCTTTCGTCACGGCGCCCACGTTCTCAAACCTGAACGGAGCACGATCTAAATGCCTACGGGGTTGGCCGGACTGAGCCGGCGTTCGGCGTTGACTGCTGCGCTTGGAATGGTTCTGACACTCGCGTGCCATGCTCCCGCATCGGCACAAGAGGTAAAGCCGAACGACATGGCACGGTTCCTTGCCGGCCTGCCGCCGGCGGAAGGTTCCGCGCTCGCGGCCGCCTCGCGCCATGCGACCTGGACGCGCCACGCAGCGTCCATGGACTCCGCCTGGGCCAACATCGAGAAACGTCAGCTCTCGAAGATCCGCACCTGGAGCGCCAGCGAACTGACGAACCCGAGCCCGGTTCTCTACTACATGTTCAGCGGCCCCGACTTCCTCTACGCCAACACCTTCTTCCCGTCCGCGACGACCTACGTCCTCGCCGCGCTCGAGCCGTCAGGACCGCTGCCCGCGCTCAACCGACGCCGCAGCGAGTCGCTCGGCAACGCCTTCGCGCAGCTTCGTTCCTCGCTGAACTCGATCCTCAACTACAGCTTCTTCCGCACCCGGGAGATGCGCACCACCCTCAGCGACAACACGTTCAGCGGTACGCTCCCGATCCTCTACATCTTCCTCGCCCGCACGGGGAAGCACATCGACGAGGTGACGTTCCACGACATCAACGAGGACGGCACGCTGGTCGCGCCGGGCGAGGGGCGCCCGAAAGGCGCGGCCAACGTCGTCAAAATCCTCTTCACGGCGCCGGACCTCAAGCAGCGCACGCTCTATTACATCCAGACGGATCTCTCGAATGGCGGCTGGCGCAAGAGCGGCCTCAGAGCCTTCTCGGACACCCTCGAACCGGGCGACGCGCTGATCAAGAGCGCGTCCTACCTGCTTCATTCGAGCGCATTCTCGGATGTCCGTGACTACATTCTCGGGCGCTCGAAACGCCTGCTGCAGGACGACTCCGGCATCCCTGTAGCCAACTTCAAGTCCGACGAGTGGACGCTGCGGCCTTACGGGCGCTATCTCGGCCCCATCGCGCTGTTTCCGAACAATCACCAGTCGCGCCTCGCCGAGCTTTTCCGCACGGGGAAGCCACCGCGGATCGATTTCGGCATCGGCTACCGGTTCCGGGCCAACGAGTCGAACATTCTGGTTGCCGAGAAGATGGCGGTGCGCGCGGAACGCTGAGGCATTGCGCGCCTGCGTGTGCGCGATACTCTTGGCCGAACCTTGGACGCCGATCTGGGAGCCCGCATGACGACAGCGCTGGTCTGGCACGAGAAGCTCATGTGGTTCGACGCTGGCACGTTCGCGGGACCGATGCCGGTCAGCGCGTGGGTCCAGCCCGGTGAGGCGTCGGAGAATCCCGAAACGAAGAGGCGCATCAAGAACCTCCTCGATGCCACCGGCATGACCTCGAAGATGTCGGTGATCACGCCGACGCCCGCGCGTGACGACGACATCCTTCGCGTTCACACCCCCGCCTACCTCGCGAAGGTGAAGTCGCTGTCGGCAGCCTACGGCGGCCAGCTCGGCGTCAGCGCCTTCATCGGCCCTGGTGGCTACGAGCTGGCGTTGCTGTCTTCCGGGGCTGCAATCGCCGCGACTGACGCCGTACTGACCGGTACCGTCGACAACGCCTATGCGTTCTCGCGCCCGCCCGGCCATCACGCGGAACCCGACGGCGGCATGGGCTTCTGCGTGTTCGCCAACATCGCAATCGCCGCACGCCACGCGCAGGCACATCACGGCCTGAAGCGGATCGCGGTTGTCGACTGGGACGTCCACCACGGCAATGGTACGCAAGCGTGCTTTTACGACGACCCCAGCGTGCTCGCGATTTCGCTTCATCAGGACGGCAACTTCCCGATGGGCCCGAGCGGCACGGTCGAGCAGACCGGCTCGGGCGCCGGCGCCGGCGCGACGATCAACGTGCCGCTGCCACCCGGTTCGGGCACAGGCGCCTATCGCGCGGCCTTCGACCGCGTCGTGCTGCCGGCGCTTGATCGTTTCAAACCGGAGCTGATCTTCGTGGCCTGCGGGCTCGATGCCGGCAACAACGATCCGCTCGGCCGGATGACGCTGATGCCGGAGGACTTCCGCTGGATGACGGCCGCGGTGCGCGATGCCGCCGCGCGACTGTGCGGTGGCCGCCTGGTGTTGACCCACGAAGGGGGCTACAGCGCCTACACCGCCGCGTTCCTGGCCCTTCCCATCTTCGAGGAGATCACCGGCATCCCGTCCGGCATCGAGAACACGCTGACGGTCCGCCTTGCAAACGCCCTGCCGAGCCCCCTGCTTCCGCATCAGGAGGCGGTGGTCGAAGCGGCGCGCAAGGCGGCGGGTCTGTGATCGTCGCCGGCATCGCGAAACAACGCACGGCGAGCGGGCTCGTCACTTCTGTTTGGATCGAGAAGGTGACGTGACCGACACGGGCAAGCCGAGACGCTCGCCACGGTAGATATTCTTGCGCAGCGGCGCCCACCATGCCTCGTTGTCCAGATACCACGTCACGGTCTTGGCGATGCCGCTGGAGAAGTTTTCAATCGCACGCCAACCGAGCTCGCGCTCGAGCTTGCTGGCGTCGATCGCATACCGCCGGTCATGGCCCGGCCGATCGGTAACGTATGTCACCAGCTTCGAATGCGGTGCCGCCTCAGGCCGATGCTGGTCGAGCCGCGCGCATATCTGTTGGACCACATCGAGATTGGTCTGCTCGTTGCGGCTTCCGACATTGTACCTCTCGCCGACACGGCCACGCGTTGCGATCGTCCACAGCGCCCGGACATGATCATCGACGTGGAGCCAATCGCGGACGTTCTTGCCATCGCCGTACACCGGCAATGGAAGACCATCGCGCGCATTCAGAATCATGAGCGGAATGAGCTTCTCCGGAAACTGATAGGGCCCGTAGGTGTTCGAGGAATTCGAGATCAGGCACGGCAGTCCGTACGTGCGGTGCCAAGCCACGACGAGATGATCGGCTGCGGCTTTGCTCGCGGAATACGGCGAGCTGGGATCGTACGGCGAATGCTCATGGAACAACCCGTCGGCTGCCAACGAGCCATAAACTTCGTCGGTCGATACGTGGAGAAAGCGGAATGGCTCGGCGCGTGCTCTGTCGAGCGATGACCAGTACGCCCGTGCGGCCTCCAGCAGCACGTAGGTACCCTGGATGTTGGTTTGTATGAAGGCATCGGAGCCCGTGATCGAGCGATCGACATGACTTTCGGCTGCAAGGTGTATGACGGCATCGGGCTGGAAGGCCGCCAATGCCGCATCCATCCTCGGGCGATCGCAGATATCGGCCTGCAGGAAGCGGTAGTTCGCCTTGCTGCTCAGGGATGCGAGAGATTGCAGGTTCGCGGCGTACGTCAGCTTGTCGATGTTCAGAACCTCGACGCCGATTTCGCCCACCAGATATCTGCACAGGGCTGACCCGATGAAGCCCGCACCACCTGTGACAATGATCTTCATTCGGCTCTCGATATCGTGGAGCGCACCTGTCACCTTCAACGTCGCGCCGGCATCGCACCATCAGCCGCAGGAAATCTTTACTCCCGGACCGGCAGGGTCCGGGTGCCAAAACACGCGATCGGAGCGTATGGCATCCACTCGGTCAACAGAAGCACCGCGCCCAACCCATCCGTGAACTGTCGAGTAAGTATCCCGGGAGAAGGCGCGGCGGCCCTCCCCCCGGGCGGACATGGACCCAGCCGCGGACCGCGGAGCGGGCAACCCCCGTGGTCCTGTTTCCGGGCCCGCTCCAGTACCCCCATGACCAAAAAAATTCGAAACTTGCCCGCGACGGATACCTTGTGGCTGGCGCGTTCTTCCCTTGCGCCACGGTCCGTCGTAGGTTGTTGTGGCCCGATAAACGGGCCGATAGCAACGTCCTATTGGCAGTCCACCGGTGCGCTGAACCGAACATCCAGGCAAGAGAAAGCCGTTTGATGCGAAGGTTACTGGTGATTGCCGCGCTGCTCACGGCTGGCATCGTGACGACCTGGGTTGCCTATCCCCCGGCACGGGAGTGGCCAGGCTTGCAACAGATCGGCGCCCTCGTCGGGGCAACCGAGAAGGGCGGCGCGGACAGCGCCGGTCCCACCAAAGCGGCATCGGGCAAACAGGGCGGGCGACCGCGCGGTGGCCCGGTACCCGTGGTGGCGGCGACCGCTCAAAGCGCCGAAATGCCGATTGTTCTTTCCGCCCCCGGCACCGTCGAGCCTTTTGCGACGGTCGAAGTCAAGCCGAGGGTCGACGGCCAGATTTCCGAGGTCGCCTTCACGGAGGGCCAGGAGGTCAAGGCGGGCGACATATTGTTCCGCCTCGACGACCGCCTGATCAAAGCGCAGATGCGCCAGGCGCAAGCCAACATCGCCAAGGACCGCGCATCGTTGACTGACGCCGAGGCGATCCTGAAACGCCGCGAGACACTGGTCACGAAGAGCATCGTCTCCGAGCAGGCGACGGAAACCCAGCGCAGTGCGGTCGAGGTTCTGAAAGCGGCCATAGCTGCTGGCGAGGCCCAGCTCGAGGCATGGCGCACGCAGCTCGACTACCTCACCATCCGGGCGCCGATTTCCGGCCGCACCGGGGTGGTCAGAACCAAGATCGGCGCCAACGTGCGCGCGACCGATGGCGCCGCCGCCCTCGTCGTCATCAATCAGACGCGGCCGATCTCGGTCACATTCTCAGTGCCGCAGATCGAACTCGCGACGCTGCGCCGCGCGCTCGCATCACGCTCGGAAGCCAACGTGCGCGCGGGCGGCGAGACACCGGTCGAGGCGACGGGCAAGGTCGTCTTCATCGACAATCAGGTCGACCGCCAGACCGGCACACTGCTCGGCAAGATCGAAGTTGCCAACGAGAACGAGGCGTTGTGGCCCGGTCTTGCCGTCGACGTCGACGTCGTGGTCGAGCGGCGCGCCGGCTTCATATCGGTGCCGGCGAGCGCAATATTGCCGTCGCAGGGCGGCATGCTCGCATGGGTGATCAACGAGCAAGGCACCGTCACGCCGCGGCCGGTGAAGCTCGCCCGCGTTCTCGGAACCACGGCCTACGTGGCCGATGGCCTCACGCCCGGCGAGGTCGTCGTCATCGACGGCCAACTCAGGCTGTCGCCCGGGGCGCGTGTCACGATACGCGAGCCCGGCAATCCCTCGCCGACCGCTTCGGACAAGCAAGGCGCCAGTCCTGCACCGTCTCTCATTCCGTCGAAACAGCAGCCCGGTGGCGAACCGCCCCGCACCTTCGGCGGACGCACGTGATCTTCCGTGTCTGCCCGGCCCAGAAGGCCGGCGCGTTACGCTCTCGACCGGCAGCAAGAGGTGATCGATGAAGATCTCAGAGCTGTGCATCCGCCGCCCGGTGATGACGCTGCTGCTGATGGCCTCGATCCTGATGGCTGGCCTGTTCGCGTATCGCCAGCTCCCGATCGCTGCGATCCCGCGCATCGACGTCCCGACGATCACCGTCTCCGCCCGCTTGCCCGGCGCCAGCCCGGATACGATGGCGGTATCCGTCGCCGCCCCGCTCGAGCGCCAGTTCGCCTCGATCGCCGGCATCACCAACATCAGCTCATCGAGCGTCGAAGGCGCGACCTCGGTCACGCTGGAGTTCGCCCTCGATCGCGACATCGACGCCGCTGCGCTCGACGTCCAGTCGGCGATTTCGGTCGCGACGCGCCGCCTGCCTGCCGATCTCGAAGCGCCGCCATCGTTCCGCAAAGTCAATCCCGCGGACAGCCCGGTCATCTTCCTTGCCCTCACGTCCGATACGGCGCAGTCATCCGAGATCAATGAGTTCGCCGAAACGGTGATGCTGCCGCGCCTGTCGACGATTTCCGGTGTCGGCGAGGTGACGATCAACGGTGCTCAGAAGCGCGCCGTGCGCATCCGCTACGACTTCGACGCGCTCGCCTCGCGCGGCCTCTCGGTCGAGGAACTGCGCAGCGCGGTCGCCGGAATCGCCGGTGTCGGACCTATCGGCTCGATCCGCACCGATCGGCAGGTCTATGTGCTCGAGGCCAACTCCGCCGAGGCGACGGCCGCCTATTTCAAGCCCATCGTCATTGCGTGGCGCAACGGCGCGCCAGTGCGTCTCCAGGACGTCGCCGAGGTTGCGGACTCGGTCGAGGACAACGAAGCGTACGCCGAGTACAACGGCAAGCGATCGATCATCATCTCCGTCCGCCGCCAGCCGGACGCCAACACCGTCGCCGTGACCGACGGCGTCCGCGCGATGGTGCCGCAGTTCCAAGCCGATCTCCCACCGACGATCGAACTGCGCATCCTGTCGGATCGCTCGGAATCGATCCGCGAATCCGTTCATGACGTGCAGCTCACGCTGATCATCACGGCGGTTCTCGTCGTGCTCGTCATCCTGGCGTTCCTGCGCACCTGGCGCGCGACGATCATCCCGGCGTTTGCGCTGCCATTGTCGATCATCGGCACGTTCGGCGGCATGTACCTCTTCGGCTTCTCGCTCGACAACGTCACGCTCCTCGCGCTGACGCTCGCGCTCGGCTTCGTCGTCGATGATGCGATCATCGTGCTCGAGAACATCGTCCGCTACGTCGAGAAGGGCATGACGCCATTCGAGGCCGCGATCAAAGGCTCGAAGGAGATCGGGTTCACGGTTCTATCGATCACCTTGTCGCTGGTCGCGGTGTTCATCCCGATCCTGCTGATGGGCGGCGTCGTCGGGCGGTTCTTCTTCTCGTTCGCCGTCACGATCAGCATCGCCATTATGTTTTCCGGCTTTATCGCCCTGACGCTGACGCCGATGCTCTGCGCCCGAATGCTGAGCCACCAGACCGTGCATCAGTCGAATCCGGGCTTCCTTTCGCGCGCGTTCGAGAGCGGGTACGGCCTGATGGCCTCCGGATACCGCCGCAGTCTCGACTGGACGCTGAAACGCCGCGGCCTGATGCTGCTTCTCACCCTCGGCACGATGGTGGCAACCGGATGGGCGCTGGTCACCGTCAAGAAGGGCTTCATGCCCACCGAGGACACGAGCATCATCATCGTGCGCACGGAAGCACAGTCCGACATCGCCTTCCCAGCCATGCTCGAGCGCCAGCGGCTGGTCGCGGCCGCCGTGCTGACCGATCCCGACGTGCTCTACATCAACTCGAACGTCGCGCGCACCAGCTTCAACCCGACGATCAATCGGGGCTCGATCTTCGTACAGTTGAAGCCCCGCTCCGAGCGCGGCAATCGCGCCACCATTGCCGACGTGCAGCATCGTCTGCGCGTCAAGCTCGCCGGCATTGTCGGCGTCCGCGCCTTCCCGGTCCCGTTGCAGAACCTCAGGATCGGCAGCCGCGGTGGCGCCTCCGCGTACCAGTACACGTTGACGGGTGTCGATCGCGATGCCCTCTACGACGGCGGCGGCCGTCTCGCCGAACGGCTCAAGGTGACGCCGGGCTTCGCCGATGTCACCAGCGACCTCGAGCTTGGCGCACGACAAGTGAAGATCGACGTCGACCGCGACGCGCTTGCCCGCTACGGCGTCACGATGGAGACATTGCGCTCCACTCTTTATTCGACCTTCGGCACACGCAAGATCGCAACGGTCTTCACGGCGGCGAACGACTACTCGGTGATTGTCGAGGCGGATAAGCGCTATCAGCTCGACCCGAGCGTTCTCAATCGCGTGTTCTTGCGCGCTTCAAGCGGCCAGCTCGTGCGCCTCGATACGCTGGCGCGCGTCACACTCGGCTCGGGCCCGATCTCAGTCGCCCGCCAAAGTCAGCTACCCGCGGTGACCGTGACGTTCAATCTCGCGCCAGGGTTCACCCTCGGTGAAGCCGTCTCGCGCATGGCTGAGATCGAGCGTGACGTCAACATGCCGGCCGGCATCAGCGGTCAGTTCGCCGGCACAGCGCAGGTCTTCCAGGAGAGCTTCCGCAACCAGCCGATCCTGATCTTCGCCGCGATCCTGACCATCTACATCGTGCTCGGCATCCTCTACGAGAGCTTCATCCACCCGATCACGATCCTGTCCGGGTTGCCCTCGGCGAGTCTCGGCGCGCTGCTGACGCTGATCCTGTTCGATACCGAGCTGACGATCATCGCGATGATCGGCATCATCCTCCTGATCGGCATCGTGAAGAAGAACGCGATCATGATGATCGATTTCGCGATCGAAGCACGATCACAGGGCGCCACGCCGCACGAGGCGATCCGCGAGGCCTGCCTCCTGCGCTTCCGCCCGATCATGATGACGACGATGGCGGCCCTGTTCGGGGTGCTGCCGATCGCGGTCGGCTGGGGCGCTGGCGCTGAGTTGCGCCAGCCGCTCGGCCTGGCGGTCGTCGGCGGGCTTGCGGTGTCTCAGCTGCTCACGCTCTACATCACGCCGGCGGTCTACATACTGCTCGAAGAGTTCGGCACGAGGATCGGTGCCGGCCGTCGCGATACCGTGCCCACCGGAGACAGCGAACCCGAGGCAGTCGCCGGGCCTCCCCCCGTGCGCACCGCGGCGGAATAGGGCGGCAAACCGGGAAGCTCCGTCTCCCCCCAGCGTGCCGCCGCCCGATCGCCGCGTTCACCGCGGCCGCAGCGTCATTTGTACTCGATAATCAGCGCCTGCCGCCGGCGCAGCCGGTTGCTGTAAAACCTGATCTGCCCCAGTGCCTCAGGCACTTTGCCGATAACCAGGAACAGCGCTGACCGGAACGGGATTTTGGAGACGTGCCGCCGCCGCAGATAGAGGCGGCCAACTTGCAGCGGATAGACGAGCGCAATCGCGAGGCCCGCCACCCCCACGCTCGCGGTCGCAAGTGCGATGATGGCTGGGATACCTGCGCCCCACAGCCAGATCCGGCGCGACGACTCGACAGAATGGCGCTCAGGCGGCGCACCATGCAGATGAGCGCCCTCGGCGAACGCGTGACCGCTGCGCACGGCGCGCCGCCACCATTGCCCGAAACGCGTCATGGCCGCATCGTGAATGGTCATCGGCGCCTTGAGACATTCGATTTTCCAGCCTCTCTGGCGCAGGCGTACGCAAAGCTCGGGTTCTTCCCCGGCAATCATATCGGCGCGGTAGCCGTTGACCGCTTCGAAGGCGTCAACGCGAAACATCACATCGCCGCCGCACGCTTTGACGGTTCCCGGCGGCACATCCCATTCCTCATCACAAAGGCGGTTGTAGACTGAGGCATCAGGAAACCGTTCCCGACGACGCCCGAACACACCCGCGGTGTCCGCGGCAGCGGTCAGATGGTCACGCGCGGTGGCGAGCCAGCCACGCTCGATCTCGCAATCTCCATCGACGAATTGCACAAACCTGATGGCCGTTCGATCTTCGGCAAGTGCGTTGAAACCCGCATTTCGGCTCCGGGCAGCCGTAAATCCGACGGTCGTATCGAGTTCAATCACCCGCGCGCCCTTCGCCCGAGCCAATTCAACCGAACCGTCTGTCGAACCTGAATCGACATAAATCACCAGCGCGGCTCGCCCAGAAATCGAGTCGAGGCAACGCCTCAGGCGCTCGCCCTCGTTGCGGCCAATAGCAACGACCGCGACATCGGACAGAAAGGGCTCTGTCGGCTCCGTGGTCATAGCTCGCTGTTCCAATGGCTAAATTGGCCGCGCTGGTCCCCAGGGGCGAGCCCTGCCGCACACTCCTCCGCAAGCTCGGTCTCAGCCATCACCATCCACATCCCGCCCCCCGTATCACTCGTCCTGGATGTTGAGACCAGCGCTATATGTGACAGTCATCCGTCTACATTTCACGAGCGTCCAAGCGAGCGGCCAATAATCCTGAGATCGTATCATCGGGGGACACACCGCCCTGTTTCGGCACGATCGATACGCCTCCCCGCCGCGACGGCGATGCCGAATTGCGAAGCATCAAGCCACCTTTTTTCGACAATCACGATCCATATCATCCGCTCACTATCTCTCTTTCAAAGAGATGCACGTTCGATATTAACCATAGCAAATTTTCCATCGGCGCCCGCTTCTTAGAAAATCAACACACGGGCCTTACAAAGGTGTTTCAACACCGCACAGTTACAATAGATGCGAATGCCGTTGCGGGGCTTACTGAAGGAAGCTAATGTCCAACCTGCGTTCGTGGGCTGGGTTGGGGCTTGGCTCAATAATTGCGTGTAGGTTGCTTGCGTAGCCATCGCTATAGGTGGCGCGTGTGGCATCAAATTTTCTGGTTCAAGTGGGGAGTGAGTATCGTGGGACGAGTGACGTCACATCGACGTGCTGCAAGTCCAATCCGTGGCTTTGCAGTTTTCACCCTGCTGGCTTCATTTTCGACGATTGCTGTTCCGAGTGCTCATGCTTCCGGCCCGGCCGACCGCGTCGATGCTCCATCGACACTGCGCGCCTCCGGGATCAGCCGTCCTGAGCTTGTGCAGCCGGCAGCATCGCGCGCGGTTGGCGCGCAGCGAGAAGGTGCCGACAAGGCTGGAGCCGAAACGGCAGGCAGCCCGCAAGCCTTTCAGCTTTCTGCCGCAGAGCTGATCAACGTCCGCGTGCGCGGCCAGTCGGAAGTCAGCGGCGACTATCGCATCAATCCCGATCTGACGATCTCGATGCCTCGTCTGGGTCGCGTGGTCGTTGGCCCCATGACCGTGCAGGAGCTCGAGCGCTATCTCGGCGATCGTCTCAGCTCTTCGCTGCGTCAGGACATTAGCGTATCCGTCGAAGTCGTGCGGTTTCGCCCCTTCTTCATCACCGGTCAGGTCTCACAGCCTGGATCGGTCGAGTGGCGTCCGGACCTTACGCTGATCCAGGCGATCTCCCTGTCTGGCGGCATCATGCGAACGGGTAGCTCCGAGCTGGACACACCCGAGCGGCGGCTGCTGCTCGAGCAGGCCAGGGTTCGGCATAGCTTCGCCGTCGCCCAGCTGGCGCGCGTCAGCGCGGAAAAGGCGCGCAAGGAGACGGTCGAGACGGAGCAGCTTCTCAGCTCCTTCGTCGCGAGAGCCTTGCCGGAGAGCCGCGAGGCCCTCGAAGCATTTCTGAGCCGGCAGAATGCTCTCCTTGAAGAGCAACGCGCTTCGCATGAGCTCAGAGTGTCCGGATTGGCCCGCGAGCGGGACGCCGTTCTTCAAGAACTTGAAGCGGCGCGTCAGCAGTCTGACGAGGTCAAACTCCAGGTCGAGCTCACTGAGTCTCACATGGAGGGCATGGAGAGCCTCAGGTCGCAGCAGCTGCTGACCAACTCGCGGTATCTCGAGTACCGTCGCAATCTGGCGGACATTCGTGTCCGCTACAGCGAGAGCCTCCAGCTCGTCCAGCGCGCCCGGTCACGATACAATTCGCTCGAGCGCGAGATCCAGGCCGTCAAGAGCGAGCGCGAAACGCAACTGAGCGATCGGATCGAAACGCTGGAGCGTGAAATCGCAGAGCTCGAGCTCACGTTGGGTGGTCCGTCCGGTCTTATGGACGCGAGCACGAACAGCCTCGCGCCGTCGCTCATCTACCACATTGCACGCAAGTCCAATGCGGGGGTGCAGACGATTGCTGCGAACCTGTTCACCGAGATCCTTCCTGGTGACGTCGTGATCGTGTCCAGCAAGCAGCGGTCGAGATCCTCGGCTCCTGGCATGAGCACACTGACGAGCGCACCCAACGCGCTCGAAGAAACGCAGCGGATCATGGAAGGCGCGATTACGCCTGGCATTCCCGCCAACTTGCAGCAGGCTATGCCTGCGAATGGTCCCCGCCGCGCTTCCGCGCATCGCCCCGGACTACCGACAATGGCGCCACGGGATGGCACGCTCTCGCCGCGCTTGAGGTGAGACTTGGCCGGAGCAAATGCGCTCCGGCCTAATATTTATTTGAGCGACTGCAACAACCTGCATCACATGGGCGGCAGCGGATGTGCTTGGCGGTTGCGCGACGGCGTCACCGCATCTTGTGCTGGCTTGCAGGATTGAGGGCGAAGCGGCTCGGGCCGCGTTGTGATTGCTTGCGCTTTGCGGCGCAGAGCTGTCGCCCGGTTGCCGGGTCAGCGCCTCACGGCAAATAGAGATTATTTAGAGATTCGCCACGATCCAATGGCAAACTATAGAGCGAGTTTCGCAATCTGAAACACGCGAGCGAGGTTGCGCTTCCGGCGCCCTTACTCATTTCCGGTTCGCTTCGATTTGCAGCATCAAAGCAAACCCGGGGATGAGTAAGGCCCATTCCGAACGGTTCTGGCCCTCTCCTTGCTCGTAATTGCTACTTTAGGTACAGGACCGCCATGGTCGTCCTGTAAAATCACGGCGGGATCGAGCAATGCGGATGGAAAGTATTTCTTGCGTCTTATTGGGCGACGGCTCACTCCTGACCCAATGTGGCAACCTGGTGCTCGATCGCGGACATGAGATCCGTGCGGTCGTCACGTCGAGTGATGAAGTCGCGAGCTGGGCTGCAGAGCGCGGATTGGCCCGCCTATCGACCGCCGATGTGCTGCGCGACGGCCTTTCCGCCCTCGAATTCGACTGGCTCTTCAGTGTTGCCAACCTTCGCGTGCTGCCCGGGCACGTGTGGCGTCAGGCCCGCAAGGGCGCAGTGAACTTCCACGATGGTCCACTGCCGCGGCATGCCGGCCTCAATGCGCCGGCGTGGGCGATCCTCGCGGGCGACACCGAGTACGGCGTCACCTGGCACGCGATCGCCGATGAGATCGACCAGGGTGACATCTACGTCCAGAAGCTGTTCGACATTGCCGATGACGAGACGTCGCTGACGATCAATATGAAGTGCTTCGAGGCCGGTATCGCGTCGTTCGGCGAACTTGTCGACGCGATCCAGAGCGGTACGGCCGCCGGCCAGCCGCAGGACCGCAGCGCCATCAGCCTCCATGCGCGCGACGATCGGCCCGATACGACGCTCGATTTCTCCAAGCCCGTCGCGGAGATTGGTCGGCTGGACCGCGCTCTGAATTTTGGCGCAGGGTACAACAACCCGCTCGGCATCCCGAAGCTGCTGACACGCACGGGCGCCTATAACATCACGGCGCTCGAAATCGTGAAGGACGCACCTGCCGCCGCGGCGGGAACCGTCCTTAACGTCGATTCCACCTCGGCAGAAATTGCCGCGTCGGACGGCGGTGTGCGCATTCGCGGTCTTTCTGACGCGAGCGGCGCGCAAGTCGCGCTCAGCGACATGCTGCGTGCAAACGAAGTTCTGCCGGCCCTGTCATCCGTCGACGCCGAGGCGCTCCGGAAGGTGCTCGCTGATGTCGCGCACAACGAGTCCTTCTTCCGCCGCCGTCTGCGCAACTTCCGCGACCTCGAATTTTACGGGCAGACGACGCCTGCCGATGGCGCGCTCCCGCAGTGGCAAAGCCTCGGGCTGTCGCTACCCGCGACACTCAAGGGCACGACCGCAGTTGCCGCGTTGATTGCGGGGCTCGCCCGGATCGCGGGCCAGGATCACGTGGACGTCTACTTCGCCGACGACGCGCTCGTCGAGCGGGCAGACCGCTTCAACGGTTACGTGGCCGGCACGGTGCCACTATCCGTCACGATCTCCGACGATGCCACCGCAGATGCTTTCGCAGCGAGCATCGCGTCGGAGATCGGCGGCCTCGCCACACGTGTTGGCTACGCCGGAGACCTCGCAGGACGCGTACCTCACCTTGGCGCTTTGCGCTCGAGTGTCGCCGTTCGGCTGGCGTCGGACGTGGCGCGCGCTATTCCTGTGGGGGGCACGGCTGTCACTTTTGTCGTTGCCGCCAACGAGGCCTCGGCCGAGCTTCACTTCGACGCCAATCGTCTCTCCGCGGCCGATGCGGCAGACCTTGCAGCGCGCCTCAACGTCGCGCTCGCCGCATTTGCCGCCAACGGCGACACCGTGGTGACGGCGCTGCCGATCCTGTCGGCGGAAGAAACAACCGAACTTCTCTATAAGCGCAACGCCACGGCTCAAGACCACGACCGCGCTGCGATGGTGCATACGCTGTTCGAACAGCAAGCCGTGTCGACACCGGATTCCATTGCCATCGTTTGCGGCGATGAGAGCCTGACCTATCGCGATCTCGAGGCACGCGCCAATCGCGTGGCGGCGCACCTTGTCTCGCTCGGCGTCGGGCCCGATGCCCTCGTTGGCCTCAATCTCACACGGTCCTGCGATCTCGTAGTCGGCGCATTGGCCATCCTCAAGGCCGGCGGCGCCTACGTCCCCCTCGACCCTGCCTACCCCGCGGACCGTATCGCCTACATGATCGAGGATAGCGGCCTCAAGACGCTGATCGTCGAGGCGGCGGCGCTTGCGTCGACATCGATCCCGCACGTTCGCGCCGTCTCGATCGCGGGCGCTCTCGCGGCAGTGTCCGACGCTGCACCGTTGCCGCCGCGCTCATCGCCCGACAATCTGGCCTATGTGATCTACACGTCCGGATCGACCGGCCGCCCCAAGGGCGTGATGGTCGAACATCGCAACGTCGCGAACTTCTTCGTCGGCATGGATGATCGCATTGCGCGGCCGACGGATGGCGGGCAACCGGTGTGGCTCGCGGTAACAAGCTTGTCTTTCGACATCTCCGTGCTGGAGCTCTTCTGGACGCTCGCGCGCGGCTTCAAGATCGTGATCCAGCCGGACGAACACTACACTCCCGCCGGCAAAGCAGCCGCATCCGCGACGGCTGCGACCAGCAACATGGACTTCGGCCTCTTCTATTGGGGCGACGACGACGGCCCCGGTCCGCGCAAGTATCAGCTCCTTCTTGACGGTGCCCGCTTCGCCGACGCCAACGGCTTCAACGCCGTATGGACGCCCGAACGCCACTTCCACGCCTTCGGTGGCCCTTATCCGAATCCCGCCGTCACCGGCGCTGCCGTGGCGGCAATCACCAGGAACCTGTCGATCCGGGCCGGAAGTTGCGTGCTGCCGCTCCATCATCCCGCGCGCGTCGCCGAGGAGTGGGCGGTCATCGACAACATGAGCAACGGCCGCGCTGCGATCGCAGTGGCGTCTGGCTGGATGCCCGAAGACTTCCTGCTGAAACCGGACAACGCACCGCCGAACAACAAGTCCGCGATGTTCCGCGACGTCGAGATCCTGCGTAAGTTGTGGCGTGGCGACAAGGTGGCGTTCGACGCGCCCGGCGGCAAGCCGGTGGAGATCACGACGCTGCCGCGCCCCGTTCAGGCGGAGCTGCCCATCTGGGTCACCACCGCCGGCAACCCCGAAACCTTCCGCGAAGCCGCACGCATCGGCGCCAACGTGTTGACGCATCTGCTCGGCCAGTCGATCGAGGAGGTCGCGGAGAAGGTTGCAATCTACCGCGAGGAGCTGAAGAAGACCGGCCGCGATCCGTCGAAGTTCAAGGTCACGCTGATGCTTCATACGCTCGTCGGTCGCGACCGCGAGGTCGTGCGCGAGCAGGCACGTGGACCGATGAAATCGTATCTGCGCAGCGCCGCCGCGCTGATCAAACAATACGCCTGGGCGTTTCCCGCCTTCAAGAAGCCGAAGGGTGTCAACAAGCCAGTCGATCTCGATCTTCGGACGCTCGAGGACGAGGAAATGGAGGCGATCCTCGACTTTGCCTTCCTGCGCTATTTCGAGGACAGCGGTCTGTTCGGCACCATCGATGACGCAATCGCGCGCGTCGATCAGGTGGCTGCCATCGGCATCGACGAGATCGCGTGCCTGATCGACTATGGCGTACCCGCGGCGACTGTGCTGGAGGCACTCCATCCGCTTGCCGAAGTGGTTGCCGCCATCAAGTCGCGCCGTCCGTCCGAACCGGCAACGGCCGCGACCACGACCGCCGCGCCGGTGGAGGTCGAGCGCGCCGGTGCGCTGATCCGGCGCCATAGCGTGACCCATCTCCAGTGCACCCCCGCGATGGCGACGATGCTGCTCGAGAGCGACGAGGATCGCGCCGCGCTCAGCGCCGTCCAGCACATGTTCATCGGCGGTGAAGCGCTGCAGGGGCCGCTGCTCAAGCAACTTCGCCGCGCCACGACGGCGACGATCGAGAACATGTATGGTCCGACGGAAACGACGATCTGGTCATCGACGGGGCCTGCGCTCGATACTGACGGCAATGTTCCGCTCGGCGCTCCGATCGCCAACACGCAACTCTACGTCCTCGACGCGAAGCTGCGGCCTGTGCCGCCGGGACT
Organism: uncultured Hyphomicrobium sp.; assembly: GCA_964557265.1. Lineage (GTDB taxonomy): Bacteria > Pseudomonadota > Alphaproteobacteria > Rhizobiales > Hyphomicrobiaceae. Next base: position 1,130 of record CAZKZT010000014.1, on the reverse strand, counting down.
GCCTGGAGAACTATTCATTGGCGGTGAAGGCGTCGTGCGCGGCTATCACAACCGCCCGGACCTGACGGCCGAGCGCTTCCTCGCGAACCCGTTCGTTGATGGAGGGCGTGTCTACCGCACGGGCGATCTCGTGCGCCACGGTGCGGACGGTGCGTTGCATTTCATCGGCCGCGGTGACAATCAGGTGAAGGTGCGCGGCCACCGCATCGAGCTCGGCGAGATCGAGAACTGCATCGGCACACATCCGGGTGTCGGCCAGGCTGTGGTGATCGTGCGCGAAGATGCGCCGAGTGACGTCCGTATCGTCGCCTATTTGCGCTTCAAGAGCGGCGCAGTATCCGACGAGGATCTCCGCGCTCACATCCGCGCATCACTGCCCGAGTTCATGGTGCCTGCGCACTTCATCGGCCTCGACCATTTCCCGTTGACGCCGAACCTCAAGGTCGATCGCAAGGCGCTGCCCAAGCCCGGCAAGGCTTCCTCGACGGAGACCGCCGCCGAAGTCTACGAAGCCCCCGCGAGCGACATGGAGAAGCAGATCGCGGATATCTTCCGCCGCATCCTGGGTGTCGAGCGCGTCGGCCTCAACGACAACTTCTTCAATCTGGGTGGGCATTCGCTGCTTGCGGTACAGGCGCATCGCGATATCAAGGCCAACGTCACGCCGCAGCTTTCGATCACGGATCTCTACCGGTTTCCGACGATTTCAGGGCTGGTCGGGCATCTGCGTGACGCAGGCGGCGCCAGCAAGCACCTCGACAAAGTTGCAGCCCGTGCCGCCGACCGCCGCGCCGCCCTAGCCGGCCGCCGCGCCGCCATCGCGCGGCCGGAGCGGTGAGGGCGCGCAATCGCGCGCTCTACCGGTTGCCCTGGACGATACGCGAGGTCCTCTGTCAGCGCCCCCAATTCGGCGATCGCTACTTGGAAGGAAGATTTGCCGCAGACAAGCGCAGATTGTACACATATCGAATGCCGTCTTGTGATGCGGCTTACGAACGTCGGTGCAGCGGCGGGCTTCAATAAGTGATGACAATATTTGCGATTGTTTCAGAAGCCGCTCTAACTTCATTGGGAGCTCCATGAGAACGCTATCCGCAATTCTTGCTGTCGCGGTCTATTTTGGGGGAGCG
>CAZKZT010000013.1:0-20410 GCA_964557265.1 uncultured Hyphomicrobium sp. | reverse complement strand
CTCTCAACGACACGACGTGATTGTGCCCGAACGTCGAAAGGACGCCATCGCGATAGACCAGCAGGCGCACATCCGAGCTCTTTGGATCGACGCGGTAGACCTCGGGCGTCTCTTGCGCACTGGCGATGCCGACCGGCACGAGCAATGTCCAAAAGGACAGAAGAATGGCTCTCGCTACGACCGTCATCATCTGGCCCCCTTTGATCGCGTGGTGCGCCCCCGTGACAGATCACTGCGAACGATGGCGGTTCTGCGTCCTCATCATTCACGGCTCTCCGTCTCAAGCAAGTCGCGCTGTCACAACCGATACCCACTTGCACAATTGCCGTCCGCATGGCCTAAGCGCGCAGCTGACCTCTCCGCGCTGAAGGCACTTATGATCCACCTCGACAACATCACCAAGCAGAACGGCCACCAGATCCTCTTCACTGGCGCCTCAGCCGCGCTTTTCAAAGGCGAAAAGGTGGGTCTTGTGGGGCCCAATGGCGCGGGCAAGTCGACGTTGTTCAGGATGATCGTCGGTGCGGATCAGCCCGACGAAGGTCAAGTGTCGATCGATCGCGACGTCACGATCGGCTACTTCAGCCAGGATGTCGGAGAGATGTCGGGCCGCAGCGCCGTCGCGGAGGTAATGGACGGCGCCGGCCCCGTCAGCGCGGTGGCGGCCGAACTCGCCGACCTCGAATCCGCCATGGCCGATCCAGGCCGCGCCGATGAACTCGAGAGCCTGATCGACCGCTACGGCGCGGCCCAGGCACAGTTCGACCAGCTCGGCGGCTACGCACTCGAGGCGCGTGCGCGCGAGGTGCTCGCTGGCTTGAGCTTCAGCCAGGAGATGATGGATGGCGACGTCGGCGCATTGTCGGGAGGGTGGAAAATGCGCGTGGCCTTGGCGCGCATTCTTCTCATGCGTCCCGAAGCCATGCTCCTCGACGAGCCCTCGAACCATCTCGATCTCGAAAGCCTGATCTGGCTCGAGCAGTTCCTCAAATCCTACGATGGCGCGTTGCTCATGACCTCGCACGATCGCGAATTCATGGATCGCATCGTGAACCGAATCGTCGAAATCGACGGCGGCGAACTCACCTCCTATTCCGGCAACTATGCCTACTATGTGGAACAGCGCGCGCTCGCCGATCAGCAGCAACAAGCCCAATTCGAACGTCAGCAGGCTATGCTCGCCAAGGAACAGCGCTTCATTGAGCGCTTCAAGGCACGTGCGTCCCATGCAGCGCAAGTCCAGAGCCGGGTCAAGACCCTCGAAAAGATCGAACGCGTCGAGCCACCCAAACGGCGGCAGACCGTTGCCTTCGAATTTCCTCCAGCGCCGCGTTCGGGCGAGGACGTTGCCACACTCAAGGGCGTGCATAAGAGCTATGGCCGTCGCAGCATTTACGAGGGCCTCGACTTCCAGATTCGCAGGCGCGAGCGCTGGTGCGTCATGGGTGTCAACGGCGCGGGAAAGTCGACACTCCTCAAGCTTGTCGCCGGCACGACCCAACCGGATGCTGGAACGGTCACGATCGGTGCCAGCGTTACAATGGGCTACTTCGCCCAGCACGCAATGGACCTGCTCGATGGCGATCAGACGGTGTTCCAGTCGCTGGAGGATCAGTTTCCCCAGGCAGGCCAAGGACAGCTGCGCACGCTGGCGGGCTGCTTCGGCTTCTCCGGTGATGACGCCGAGAAAAAATGCCGCGTGCTTTCAGGCGGCGAGAAGGCGCGTCTCGTCATGGCCAAGATGATGTTCAACCCGCCCAACTTCCTGGTGCTCGATGAGCCGAGCAACCATCTCGACATCGCCACCAAGGAAATGTTGATCGCGACGTTGTCGGCATACACAGGCGCCATGCTTTTCGTATCGCATGACCGCCACTTCCTGTCGGCATTGTCCAACCGGGTGCTCGAGTTGACGCCTGATGGCGTGCTCACCTATGGCGGCGGCTACACGGAATACGTGGAGCGCAGCGGCCACGAAGCTCCAGGCTTGCGGAGTTGAGAGGCCGCGCTCATGCGTCGGACTCCAGTATTTGTCGCGTGTCGTTTCTCCGGTCTCGAATATTACCGCGCCGCGTGATGCGCGCACCTGCCTCAGTACGTTGCCTTGATCACGCTTTCGCCTGTGCCTTCCTGTCGAACAACGCCGACGGCGGCGCGCACATCGGCCAGATACTCGTCGAGCGACACGGCGTGAAGCATCGACATCATGCGGTGGATGCCATGCGGCTTCTGCACGAGCCCCGGCAGCCAACCCTTGGACTGCATGATCTCAGCAACGCGGAACACATCAAATGACGGGGAGCGATAGGCGACAATAGACAGATGCGGATCGCCGATGATTTCGAGATCATCGATCGCGCGGATGCCGGTTTTGTAAGCATCGATAAACGTCATCAGATCATGGGCGATCTGTTTGTAACCCTCGATGCCGAGAAATTCGAAGGTCGCCCACGCTGCCGCAACGCCGCCCGCGGGACGGGTCCCCACGATCGTCGGTGTCAGGAAGCGGCCATTCGGCCAATCGCTGAAATCGAAATCGTTGTGACTCGCCTTGTCCGGCGTCCGATAGAACACCGTGGATGCGGGCTTCGGTGCAAAGCCGAATTTGTGGAGATCGGCCGACATCGAACTGACGCCAGGCACCGAGAAATCGAACGTCGGAATGTCGCGGCCATTCATTTTCACGAACGGTGCCAAGTATCCGCCGACGCACGCATCGACATGCAGCCACAGGCCGCGGCGGCCGGCAAGCGCGCCAAGTTCCTCGATCGGATCGATGACACCATAGGGAAAACACGGTGCGGAGCCGACGATCATCATCGTCTCATCGTCGATCAGTGCTTCGATGGCGACTGGATCCGCGCGGAAATCGGCGCCGACCGGCGCGCGGCGAACCTCGAGGTCCATCAGCTTAGCGCCCTTGTCGAAGGCCGGATGGACGGACTCTGCCGCAACGATATTGCCGCGCAACTTCGGCTCTTTACGCATCTTGCGCGTCCAGTCGCGGCACGCCTGGACTGCCTGGATGATGCTCTCCGTTCCGCCGGTCGTCATGAATCCCATGGCATCCGCGGGCGCATTGAAAAGACTGAGTGCCATCTCGATGACATCGTCTTCCATGCGCTTCACGCTCGGGAACGCGCGCCGTCCGCCGAGTGCGTTCTCCGTGAAAAACTCGAAGAACGCCGCACGATTGGTCTCGTACAGTTCCTGCGTCGCCTTGAACACGAACAACGGTGCGCGCCCGTGCCGCCAGTCCGTGTCGCCCACTTTCAGCGCCCGCATCTCCTCCAGAAGAACCTCCTTCGTGCGTCCGGTGCGAGGCAATTGTTTGCGCATGTCGGCTCGATCCTTGTGCAATCAGCAGGATTGACGAAGACAATCATCGCATCTTAAGTTTCGTCAATGGAAAATATTCGTTCCCTAAAAGAGAACAAGGCGCGATCCAGTCTCACGAGCGGATTGGACCTTCTCGAATGCGTCGCCATGCATCGACGGCCGATGAAGTTGACGGAAATCGCGGTCGCACTCGATACATCGAAGTCGAATGTCCATAAGCTCCTGGCCATTCTCTCGCGTCGCGGCCTTGTCGAACGGTTGCCCGATCAGACATACAGAATCGGCATCAAAGCCTGGGAGATCGGCAGCCGCGCACAGCCACTGGAGCTGGGCCAGATCGCGGCGCCACATCTGGGTCAACTCGTGCGCGACGTTTCCGAGGGCGCCGACATCGGCCTGCTCGACGGCAAGGAGACGGTATGCATTCAGCTCGTCGAATGCCCGCAGCCTGTGCGTGTTCACGCGCGCGTCGGCGACCGCAATCCCGCGCACGCGACATCCACCGGCCTGGTGCTACTGGCCGCACTCACTGATGACGAGGTCATCTCGCGTCTCCCCAAGAAGCTCCAGAAAAAAGCGCCAGGGACCTTCACCGATCGCGATGCGCTTCTGAAAGAGCTGCGCCGCATCCGCACGCGTGGATATGCGCACTATCGTGGCGGCTGGCGCGACGACGTTACCGGCGTGTCCATGCCGCTTCATGGCCCGGATGGCCGTGTCGCCGCTGGCGTTTGTGTTCCAGCGCCGAGCTATCGCGTGACACGCGACTGGCTCGACCGGATTATTCCTGCTCTGCGGGACACGGCCCATCGCATCGAGCATGATCTGGCCAATGCGGCCTCGCCCCTGGGCAACGAGCCCGTCCTCCGGCAGGCCGCAGGAAGATGGCGACGATAGCCAAAAGAAGATTCAGGCCGCTCAAGCACGCGGCGCAAGCACCCTTACTGTCTCCCGCCGCGTCGTATTGCCAGCGAGCCTGCCCGGCATCTTCACCGGCGTCCGCGTCGCGCTATCGATTGGTGTGACCATGACTCGTGCATCGGAGCGGCAAAGACTGAGCCTATCTGCCGGCTCTCGATGGCAAACTGCGGATTTCACAAGATCTTTCATCCCTGGCAGAGGGCAGCGACGCCGTGTACTCAGGGATGCGCATCCGCCTTCGAAGTGAACCGTGCGCGTCCCCAACCTGACGAAGACTTGCGCGAAACGCATTCTTTTGCTTATTAGGCGCTCCCAGGCCGGGCCCCTCTGGCAGCTGAAATGGCTGCGATGTCGGACTGGAATTCGACGGAGTGGCCCCTTTGCTCACAAGCACGCACCTCATCTCCACGGGAGATCGGATCCGTCCGCTCATGCGGCGGCCGGCAGAGCATTGCGCCCACTCCGTTTCCACATCCATCGAACTGGAGCGGATCGAACACCATGGGCGCTTATTTCTCTACTGAAGCACTAGCTGCGTACTGGAGCATGGACGCTCTCAGCGCACTCGCTCAAGTCATCATGATCGACTTGGTCCTGGCCGGCGACAACGCGATCGTCATCGGTCTGGCGGCGGCCGGTCTTCCCAAGGAGCTACGGGCCAAGGCCATCTTCTGGGGCATTGCGGCCGCAACCGTTCTGCGCATTCTCTTCGCAAGCGTCACGGTCCAGTTGCTTTCGATCATCGGGCTCCTTCTGGCGGGCGGCGTGCTGCTGCTCTGGGTCTGCTGGAAGATGTGGCGCGAGCTCCGCCACAGCGCTCATGATCTCGATGCCATCGAGGCACTCGCTGAAGAGGACATCAACAAGGACGGCCGCGTGGCCGGTGGCGCGCCGCGCAAAACCTTCGGCCAGGCGATCTGGCAAATCATCATCGCCGACGTCTCGATGTCGCTCGACAACGTGCTTGCCGTCGCAGGCGCGGCGCGCGAATTCCCGTTGATCCTGATCTTCGGGCTTGCGCTGTCCATCGCCCTTATGGCCGTTGCTGCCAGCTTCATCGCCCGCGTCCTGCAGAAGCACAGGTGGGTGGCTTATGTCGGCCTGGCCGTGATCCTCTACGTGGCACTGGACATGTGCTACCGGGGCGGCGTCGAGGTTTGGCCTCATGTTCAGGCGTGGATGGCCGCCTGACGCCTCTCGCATCACGCGGCAACCTTGGATGACAAAACGGCGTGGCGGCACCAAGAGCCGCCACGCCGATGTTCCGGGCGCAGTGAAACTTATGACGAGCTGACTGCGCTTGCGTAATTGATGCGCGCGGCAGCAGCGGTGCGATCAGATCGACATCGCCTGACCGCCGTTGACGTCCAGCGTCGCCCCCGTGACGAAGCCCGCTTCGTCCGACGTCAGGTAGGCAATCGCTGCCGCGATGTCTTCGACACGCCCCTGACGGCGCACCGGAATGGACGCGAGCACCCGCGCGCGCTCCTCCGGCGAGTGGCGCTCCTGAAGGAACGCCTCGACGCGCGGCGTGAGGATCGCGCCAGGGCACACCGTGTTACAGGTAATGCCTTCAGGCCCGAATTCCTGCGCGATCTGCAGCGTGAAAGCCTGCATGGCTCCCTTTGCCGCAACATATGGCGTGCCCGCGAAGAGCGATCCGAACCGGCCCGCCTTCGAGCCCATGTTGATGATGCGCCCGTAGCGCGCCTTCTGCATGTGCGGGATGACGGCGCGCGTCGCCCACACGCACGTCTTCACATTGACGTCCATCACCTTCTGCCAGTCCTCGTCGGACTGCTCGAGGAAGCGGAACGGCACAGCGAGCGAGCCACCGATATTGTTGACGAGGATGTCGATGCGCCCATGGCTGTCGGCCATTTCCGCAACGGCCTGATCGATCGCACGCTTATCCATCATGTCGAGCGCACGGCCGCTGACATCGAGACCCGCCCCGCTCGCTTCCTTGAGCGCCTCGGCGAGGAGCGTCGCATCGCGATCCCAGATCACGACACGCGCGCCCTCCTTGGCGAGGCGTTGCGCCACGCCAAGGCCAAGACCACTCGCCGCGGCGGTAATCAGTGCCGAACGGCCCTCAAATCGGCGCATGGTCGGATGCCTCCTTGTGGCCTGCCTCGGGATCGACCTTCACATCGATGACAACGGGGCCGCGCATCCGATGACCTTCCTCGATCGCGTCGCGCAGCTCACCCGGATGCGTCACAGTCAGTCCGCGACCGCCGAGCCCTTCCGAGATCTTCGCGAAATCGCAGTCGGCGAAATCGACCGCAATCCGGTTGGCCCCGAGATTGTCGCGCACCATGCCAAGACCGGCATTGTTGTCGACGACATAGACCAGATCGAGGTTCTGCTGCACGCAGGTGGTGATCGTCTGCAGCGTCATCATGAAGCCGCCATCGCCCGCGAGGCAGGTCACGCGCTTGTGTGGCAGCACGAGCTTCGCTGCCGCTGCCGCCGGTGCGCCCCAGCCCATTGCGCCCGTTCCGCCGGCGACAAGAAACTGATGCGGATGTGTGCTCCTGAGACCGAACGTGGCCCAGATGCGGTTCGCGCCAGCGTCCAGCGTGATCAGGTCATCTTCACCGATGAAGCCCTGCATGGCGCTGATGATGTCCGCGTGATGCACGCTGCCCTGGCCCGCCTTCAATGCGGGCAGGCGGTCGAAGTCCCACTTGTCGCGCAGCGATGCGATATGAGCGAGGCGCGCTGCTTTCTTGGCGGTGCCGAGTTCGAGCTTGGCCAATTCCTCGATGACGTCGGCAACATCGGCGGTAATGGCGTGATCGACAGGATAGACCCAACCGGCGTTGCGCGGATCGATGTCGACCTGAACGAGCGCCTGCTCACCGGGACGGATCATCGCCGGATCGCGGAAGCGCGTGTAGTCGGGCCCCATGCTGGCACCGAGCATGACGATGAGATCGGCTGCAGCGACGGCGCGGTTCGCGCACGCGTGCCCCCAGGTCCCCATCATACCTACGGCAATCGGCGCCTTCTCCGATATCACGCCCTTGCCGTTGTAGCTGGTCGCAACAGCGATGCCATTCGCCATGGCGAGATCCTGCAGCGCCTGCCCGCTCCCGGTCATCGTCACGCCGTTACCGGCGATGATCACCGGGCGCTCGGCGCGCGCCAGCATTTCCGCGAGCTTTTTCACGGCCGCTGCATCCGGCCGCGGCGGCGTGTAGCGGTGATATCCCGCCGAGGGGTAAAGCACGGGCTTCATATCAGCCGGCGCTTCCGCTCGGATCATCGGCGTCTTCATGATGACGGCCGCCGGACCCATGCGCGGCAGGCTCGCGTGCTTGATCGCCATCTGCACGCCATACACCGCTTCCTGCGGCGCTGTCGCGTAGGTGCAGTACTTCGTGATCGGCTTCAACGACGCCATGGCGTCAGCGCCCGCGTAGTCGCCGGTCATGGTCTGGTAGACGCCCATCTGGCCATAGCCATCGTAGTCGGACGTCTCGGTCAGCACGACCATGGGCGAGCCCGCGAAATGCGCTTCGAGAATACCCATGCCGCCGATGGTGGTGATCCACGGACCTTGTCCCATCAGCACGGACGGGCGCCGCAACAAGCGGCCTGCGGTTTGCGCCATGACCGAGGCGATCCATTCGGAGCGCGTGAGCACGACGTTGAGCTTCTTCTCATTTGCCTTGAACGCCGGCAGCGACCACGTGATGCCGAGGCCCGGCAGTGTGAAGGCGTGTGTAATTCCCCCCTCAACGAGGGCGTCGACGACGAGTTCGTTGGTCTTGGGCATGTCCCCTCGTGCTTCCTCTGCGATGTCGGCTTGCGGTTGCGCGCACCTTCTGCGGTGCTGGTTCTGTACAACGGGGTCTCGAGATGCGATATGTATCGCAGATCGGTATTAGTACCGCAGTCCGGAATGACATATGGAGATCGGCATGACAAGCGTGAATGGCAGATTGCCGGTCATCGTAACGGGCGCATCGGGCTTCCTGGCCGCTTGGATCCTACCGAAATTGTTAGCCCGCGGGTATCCGGTAATGGCTGTCGATCTGCGCCGCGATGAGACGCGCCTGCGTCTGGTTGCGCGTGGCGCTGCCCTCAGCGGATTGACATGGCGCGAGGCAGACCTTACGGCGGACGGCGCGATGTCTCGCATAGCGGAACAAGCCGCCCCGGGCACCATCCTCCACCTGGCCGCGCTGCAAATCCCGGCGTGTCGCGCCAACCCCGTGGCAGGGGCCAAGGTGAATGTCGTCGGGCACATCGCCGTCCTGGAAGCCGCACGACGCAACGGCGCGCGCGTCATCTACACGAGTTCCGTCGCCGCCAAGCCGCGCGGTGCCGCCAACGCGCCCGCCAATCTCTACGGTGTCTTCAAACGCGCCGACGAAGAGATTTCACGGCTCTATGCCGAAGACTTTGGCGTCGCTTCATTCGGGTTGCGGCCGCATGTCGTTTACGGCATCGGTCGCGATCAGGGTGAAACATCGGCCGTCACGAGCGCGATGCGGGCAGCGGCGCTCGGCGAGCCCTACACGGTGCCGTGGACGACGGCGACCTGCTTCCAGTTCGCCGATGATATCGCCGAGATGTTCGTGCGCGCTGTGGATGCAGAATGGGATGGCGCGCACGTAAGCGACATGACCGAACGGGTGGAAAGCACCGCTGAGATCGTTGCAGCCATCCGCGCCGCCGTGCCCGACGCCAACGTGCGAGCGGAAGGGCCCGAACGCCTCTCGCCGACGACGGGATTCGATGTCGCAACGCTGGAATCGGTGATCGGCCCGCGCCCCTTCACGCCGCTGGTCGACGGCGTACGGCGCACGGTCGACCATTTCCGCGAGCTGAGCGCGAAGGGACTCTTGCCATCATGACCACGCAAGAGGCGCCAACACGCCAGATTTCACTCTGCGAGACAAAAACATTCGAATAACGAGATAGATCTTTGACACCACATCCACCCGCCGACTAGGCTCCGTTCCAGATCACCAAGGCGCCGCAGTGCGTCAGAACCGAGGAGGAAACAACATGCACGGCTTCAATCGTATGATTCGAGGCGCGCTCTGCGCACTGGCACCAGGTCTCCTGGCCGTGGGTGGCGCAGCGCAGGCGGCGTATCCCGAGCGCCCTGTGACCGTCATCGTCGCATGGACGGCGGGTGGCGCGACGGACCTGTTGACGCGCGGAGTCCAGGACGCCTTCCAGAAGGCTCTCGGTGGTCAGGTGGTCGTCAAGAATGTACCCGGCGCGGCCGGCACGCTCGGCACCGCGGAAGCTGCACGCTCGGCGCCCGACGGCTACACGATCCTGATCAGCCCGATCGGCCCGATCACGCTGCAGCCGCATCGCATGAAGCTCACCTACAGCTACGACAGCTTCGATCCGATCTGCAAAATGGTCGACAGCCCCGTCGTCATGATGACCGGGCCGGAGTCGAAATATAAGTCCATCGCCGATGTCGTGAAGGCTGCGAAGGAAGCGCCAGGCAAGCTGCCGTACGGATCGACTGGTCCGGGAACGACACCGCATATCGCGAAAATCGCCTTCGCCAAAGCCGCCGGCATCGACATCAAGCATGTTCCCTACAAGGGCTCTGCCGACGTCGTGCAAGGCCTCCTCACCAACACGGTCGAACTCTTCACAGATCAACCCAATCTCGTGCCGCAGTACAATCTGCGCCCCCTTGCGATCTACGCCGCCAACCGCATTCCGACCTATCCCGCTGTACCGACCATGAAGGAGGCCGGTTACGATATCCAGTTCTCGATCTGGAACACCATGTTCGCGCCGAAGGGCACGCCGGAGCCGATTTTGGCCAAGCTTGAATCGGCGTGCCGCACCGCGCTCGCGGATCCCGGCGTCGTCGACAATCTCGGCAAGCAGCGCCAGCCGATCGACTTCCTCGACCGCAAAGCGACCGACGCCTTCATCAGCGCCGAGTTCAAGAAGAACGGCACCTTGATCTCCGAAGCCGGCCTCAGCGCAAAATAGGACCTCACGGCAATAGCCATTCTGCGGGCAGTGCTATGCGCCGCGCAGCTTGCACCCATCCAGGCTCTCAGAAAGGATGGGTGCAAGAACACGGCAAAAAAGTCATGTGGAGGTTCCCCAAAGATGATGAAGCTTACTGTAGCTGCTTTTGCGCTGGCGAGTTCGGCCGCTGTTGCGACCGCGCCCGCTTATGCGAAGTATCCCGAGCGTCCCATCACGGCGATCGTCGCATGGACGGCCGGTGGCGCGACCGACCTCGTGGCACGCGGCATTCAAGACGCCATGTCACGCTCCCTCGGGCAGCAGTTGATCGTCAAGAATGTGCCGGGTGCGGCCGGCACGATCGGAACAGCGGAGTCCGCCGCCGCCGCGCCTGATGGCTACACAATTCTGATCACGCCAAGCGGGCCGACGGTTGCACAGCCTCATCGCATGAAGCTGACCTACGATCTCGACAGCTTCGAACCCATCTGCAAACTCGTCGAACAGCCGCTCGTGCTCATGGCAGCCAAGACCGGCAAGTACAAGACGATTGCGGAACTCGCGGCCGCCGCGAAGGCCGCACCGGGCAAGGTCACCTACGGCTCCACGGGACCGGGATCGATTACACACCTTGCCGGCATAGCGATCGAGAAAGCACTCGGCGTCAGCATGAAGCATGTGCCGTTCAAGGGGTCGGCGGATGTCGTACAGGCACTGCTCACGAACACCGTCGACGTGTTCACCGATCAGGCCAATCTTGTGGCGCAATACGACCTTCATGCGATCGGCATCCAGAGCGAGCAGCGGGTCGATACCTTCAAAGACACGCCGACCCTCCGCGAAGGCGGATATGACGTCGTGATGTCGAACTACAATTCGATCTTTGTGCCGAAGGGAACGCCGGACGCGGTGAAGTCCAAGCTCGGCGCTGCCTGCAAAGCGGCGCTCGAGGACGACAAGGTGAAAGAGGTATTCGCGCGGCAGAAGTACCCGATCGCCTATCAGGATGCCGCGGCCTTCAAGACCTTTGTCGAGGCTGACTACAAGCGCGTGAAGGCATTGGTCGAAAGTGCCGGTCTCGCCAAGAAGTAGCGCGCAACAAGACAGCACGGCCGCTCTCTCGGTGGCCGTGCGATTGCGGCTTCCGAGCCGCTGATCCGGGGGACAAATGATCTTACGCCAGCAGCATTGGTCGGGCTTGTTCTTCATCGCATTCGGCGCGTTTGCGGTGTGGGCGGGCAGTGATCTCGCAATCGGCACGGCCGGCGACATGGGGATCGGCTACACGCCTCGCGCACTCTCCATCGGGTGCATCGTGGTCGGCTGCATCCTCCTCGCACAAGCGGTCGTCTCATCCCCCAGCGAGGACGAACCGCGCGTGACCATATCGTGGCGTCCGCTGGTGCTGGTGATCGCGATGGTCATCGGCTTCGGCTTGTTGCTGCCACGGCTCGGCCTGCCGCTGACGGTTGCCCTGATGACTGTCCCGGCGGCGTTGTCAGGTGAAGATTTCCATTGGCCGACGCTCGCAGCGATCGCAGCCGGCATGGCCCTCCTGTCGACGCTTCTCTTCGCAACAGCGCTGAACCTCCAGATCCCAGTGTGGCCTTTCTGATGGACCTGTTCTCGAACCTCGCACTCGGCTTCTCGGTCGCGCTTTCGCTGAAGAATGTCTTCTACTGCTTCGTCGGCGCGCTGTTCGGCACGCTGATCGGCGTGCTTCCTGGAATCGGACCGCTGGCGACCATCGCCATGCTGTTGCCGATCACGTTTCATCTCGAGCCCACCGGCGCGCTCATCATGCTTGCCGGAATCTTCTACGGCGCTCAATACGGCGGCTCGACGACAGCCATCCTCGTCAATCTGCCGGGCGAGTCTTCGAGTGTCGTCACGGCGCTCGACGGCTATCAGATGGCGCGCCAGGGACGCGCGGGCGTTGCGCTCGCGACCGCGGCGCTCGCCTCGTTCTTCGCGGGCTGCGTGGCGACCATCGTGATCGCGGTAGCGGCGCCAGCGCTTTCGCGCCTGGCTCTTCTGTTCGGTCCCGCCGAGTTCACGGCCTTGATGGTCATGGGCCTCATCGCAGCCGTTGTGCTGGCGTCGGGCTCGATCATCGCATCGATCGGCATGGTCATGATCGGCATGTTGCTCGGCCTTGTCGGAACAGACATCACCACCGGCGAGCAACGCTACGTTTTCGGCATCCATCAGATCTTCGACGGCATCGACTTCGTCGTCGTCGCCATGGGCTTGTTCGGTGTTGCCGAGATCATTGCCAACCTTGCGGACCGCCACCAGCGCGAGCTGCCATCCGGCAAGATCACACGCCTCATGCCGACACGCGATGAAATCGTACAGGCGGCGCCAGCGACCGTTCGCGGCACGATCCTCGGCTCGATCCTCGGCGTCCTGCCCGGAGGCGGCGCACTCGTTTCATCGTTCGCGTCCTACAGCCTCGAGAAGCGGCTCGCCAAGGATCCCTCACGCCTCGGCAAGGGCGCCATCGAAGGCGTCGCCGGTCCGGAAGCCGCCAACAACGCCGGCGCGCAGGCAAGTTTCATCCCCATGCTCGCGCTCGGCATCCCGCCGAACGCCGTGATGGCGCTGATGATCGCCGCCATGACGATCCACGGCATCACACCGGGCCCGAAGTTCCTGACGGATCAGCCGACATTGTTCTGGGGCATGGTCGCCAGCATGTGGATCGGGAATATGATCCTCGTCGTGCTGAACCTGCCGCTGGTCGGAATCTGGGTGAAGCTGCTCAAGATCCCTTATGCGTATCTGTTTCCGGCGATCCTGGTGTTCTGCTGCGTCGGCGTGTTCTCGATCAACTATCGCGTGTTCGACGTCTTCCTGATGGCTGGCTTCGGCGTGTTCGGCTACTTCCTGCGCCGTATCGGCTGCGAACCCGCGCCCATGGTCCTCGGCTTCATCCTCGGCCCCATGCTCGAGGAACAGTTCAGGCGCACGCTGCTGCTGTCTGATGGCGACTTCACTGTCTTTCTCACGCGACCGCTGAGTGCCGTACTGATTGGCGTAACGGCGCTGCTACTCCTCCTGATGGCCCTGCCCTCACTTCGCAGGCGCAGGCAGGAAACCTTCCAAGACCAGGACTGACCGTCATTTCGCACTGCTCTGCGACGCATTGCCAGATTCCGCCCCTTGCAATTGTCCCGCAGAGCAGAACAAATATTGAATTGCGGTATAAGCGTGCCGCTGATCAAATGCGAACAACCCAAGGAGACACAGGCAATGGGGCGAAGCCGCACAATCGAGCTGCTTCAGGATATGGACGGTGCTCCTTCCGACGACCGCCAGTTCGTCATCGCGCTGGAGCGCGGCCTCAGAGTTTTGCGCATGTTCTCGTCTGCGCATGAAACGCTGTCGAACGGCGAGCTCGCACGTGGCACCGCGCTCTCGAAGGCAACGATCTCCCGCCTGACGTACACACTGAGCCGCCTCGGCTATCTGACGCACGATCCTCTTACGGGTCTCTATCGATTGGGTCCCGGAGCCCTCGCGCTCGGCTATGCGTCGTTGTCCCGGTTCGATGCCCGCGAGGTCGCACGGCCGCTGATGCAAGGCCTTGCGGATCACGCGTGCGCAAGCGTCGCGCTGTGTGCGCGTGACGGCCTCAGCATGATCTACCTGGAGCTCCGCCGCAGCCCGACTGCGCTCGGTCTCGGCCTCGACATCGGCGATCGCATTCCTCTGGCAACGACCAGTGTCGGGCGTGCCTACCTCGCGACCATCGACGAGGCGGAGCGCAAAACCCTCCTCGACGAGATCCGGCGCAGCGACATCGGCGCATGGCCGAAGGTGCGCCGGGGAATCGAACAAAGTATTCGCGACATGACCGAGCGCGGCTATTGCACGTCGCTCGGCGAATGGGTGCCGGAGATCCACTCGGTTGGCGTACCGCTCGATGTGAACTCGCCCTATGGCGTTCTCGCGTTCAACATCGGCGGCCTGGCTTCGACGTTGCCTCCGCGATTGATCGAGACCGACCTCGCGCCTCGCTTGATCGCGCTCGCACGCCAGGTTGCGGAGACGCTCGGCGCCACCGAAGTCAACGACGTACTCGCCAGGAAGCCCAGGAAGCGCAGCCGCTGACAGCGGTCTGTGCCAACGAAAACACGATGTATCCAAACAGGAGGAAGCGATGACAAAGGCGATTGTAACGCGGCGGACATTGGTGAAGGGACTGGCCCTCGGCGGGGCTGGAGCCGTGCTCGGACCGAGCGTGATAGCGCGGGCGCAGACGACGCTGCGGATCAACGCGGGAATGCTCCCGATCGTCAACGGGCCCGTCTACATCGCGTTGCGCGAGAAGTATTTTGAGAAACTCGGCCTCGACGTCAACCTCATCAAGTTCACGTCGGGTCCGGCGCAGTTCGCAGCGCTCGCCGGCGGCCAGTCGCACCTCGGCTGGGGCGGCATGGGTGCCTATCTGATCGCCAAGGCGAACGGGCAGGATCTTCAGTCGATCGCCGTCTTCATGGACTACAACAAGCTTCAGGCTCTGGTGGTCCCGAAGAACAGCCCGATCAAGAGCGTGAAGGATCTCGCCGGAAAGAAGATCGCCGCGGTGCAGGGTTCCGACGCGCACTACGGCCTCTGGAAGCTGCTGCAGAACAACGGCATGCCGAAAGATGCCGCTCAACTCGTGGGGATGCCACCGACGCAGCAGATCGCGGCGTTCAATGCCGGCAACGTCGACGGCGTCTACACCTGGGAACCCTTCGTCACGCCGATGCTGCAGGCCGGCGGCCGCGCGATCACACTTATGTCCGACCTTGATCCCGGCCCCTCATTCCTCAACTGGGCCGGCCGCAAGCAGTGGCTCGAGCAGAATCCGGACGCCATCGTGCGCTTGCTGCACGGCTGGAACCAGGGTCTTGCCAAGATGAAGGAGGATCCGGAAATGGCCATCCGCTACACGCTGGATTTCACCGGCATGGCGCGTGAGCAGGCCGACGCGATCATCAAGGGCCTCGTTCATTTCCAGGCCACGGATGCGCTCGATCCGAAGAGCCCCGCCTACTGGGCGAAGGGCAGCAAGCTTCACACCGTGCTGAATGACTTCCTCAAGTTCGGCAACGAGTTCGGCCTCGCGCAGAAGACCATCAACATCGACGACTATCTCATGACCCAGTTCATGGAGAAGGTGAAGAAGGGCTGATGCGACCGGCCGCATCCGCGAGGAGGGGCGCCACCGCCCCTCCATTCCTTTCCGTTCGATCCGAGTTAGATGGCCTTTCATGAACAGCAGGTCCGACGGTTTCTACCGTGCCGTGAGCGTCGGGGTCGTAGCCCTGGCCCTCGCCATCTGGGGCGGTCTCAGCGCGGCTGGGCAACTCGAGACAAATACGTTCCCGCCTGTGCAGGCGATCTGGGACGCATTGAGCGAGCTCGTCACGCGCGGCTACTCCGGTAGTCCATTCTACGTGCAGATCCTCGCCTCGATGGGGCGCGCGCTGTCCGGTTTTGCGCTTGCGGTCATCGTCGGCGTACCGCTCGGAATCTGGCTCGGATCGAGCCGCATCGCCGATGCCATGATCAGTCCCTTCCTCACCTTCATGCGTCCGATCCCGCCGATCGCGCTGGTGCCGCTCTTCACCTTCTACTTCGGCATCGGTGAGGGCGCGAAGGTCGCGCTGATCTTCCTCACGGCGTTTCTCTACCTCACCGTCAACACGGCCTCGGGCGTAAAGAGCATACCGAACGACCTGATCCTCGCTTCACGTTCGCTGGGCCTCACACGCCGGCAGATCTTCACGCATGTGATCCTGCCCGCTTCGCTCCCGCACATCCTGACGGGCATGCGCATCGCGATGACTCTGTCATGGGCGCTGGTCGTTGCCGCCGAACTGATCGCCGCACAGGTGGGCCTCGGCTATCTCATCACGGACGCGACGACATTCTTCCGGATCCCGCTGGTGTTCGTCGGCATTCTCACGATCGGCCTCATCGGCCTCATTCTCGAAACCATCCTACTGATGATCGAGCGGCGCGCACTTCATTGGCGAGGGAAGCAATGACCATGACCGCTACGCGCATGACCGCGCTTCCGCTGTCGATCTCGAAGGTCGACCGGCGCTTCGAAGGACCGAGTGGCACGATCCACGCGCTGTCCAACGTCGACCTCACGATCACGCCTTCTCAGATCGTGTCGATCGTCGGCCCGTCCGGCTGCGGAAAGAGCACCCTGCTGCGGATGGTCGCCGGCTTCGATGCGCCGACCGAGGGAAGCATCCTGCTGGGCGACAAGCCGATCACGGCGCCGGGAGCCGATCGCGGGATCGTCTTCCAGCATCCGCAGCTCTATCCCTGGCTCAATGTCTTCGACAACGTCGTGTTCGGCCCGCGCATGCGTGGCGTACCGCGCGCGGCGTTCACCCCCTCGGCCGAGCGATACATCGAGATTGTCGGGCTCAAGGGTTTCGAGCGCCACTTCCCTTATCAATTGTCCGGCGGCATGCGTCAGCGCCTGCAGATCGCACGCGTCCTCATCAATGAGCCGAGCATCCTGCTGATGGACGAGCCATTCGGCGCGCTCGATTACCAGACGCGATTGGAGATGCAGAAATTGCTGATGGACTTGTGCATCGACATCGCGCCGACAGTCCTGTTCATCACCCATGACATCGACGAGGCTGTCTTCATCTCCGACCGGATCTACGTCATGAGCGCACGCCCCGGACGGATCGTCGACGTCCTCGACGTGCCGCTCCCGCGCCCGCGCGTGTTCGAGACGACAACCACTCACGATATGTTCGCGCAGCTGCGTCTACGGGTCTTGAAGGGCTTGAAGCATTAAGGTCTGATCGGTCGAGATGGAAACGCTCAGGCGTCCGTCTCGACCGTCCAACGGACAAATCCAAAGCGTAGCGCTTGGAGAACGGACACGGGAGACGTGAGCCATGGAGCACATGCCTCCATTCTCAGTCCACCTGACGACAATGCTCTTCCAGCCATTGCACCAGCTTCTTGTCGGCGCTCTTGACCCTCTGGTCGGCGCGCATCGATACAGTCAACCGTGACGACGGCTCAATCGCGACGCTGAATGGCCTCACCAGCTTCTTGGCCGCCAAGGCCTCATGCACCAACGGATTACGGCCCATCAAGACTCCCGCGCCGTTCTTGGCCTCCTCGATGGCAAGGCTATACAGCGAGAAGATCGCACCACGCGTACCATCGATTTCCGAAGCGCCGGCGCGCTTCAACCATGCCGTCCAATGTCCCCGCCACGTCGCGTCATGCAACAGCGGCAGACTGGAGAGATCCGCAACCGACTTCAATCGGCGCGCAAGCTTTGGCGCACAGACCGGGAAACACGATGCGTTGGTCAACTTCGTCACGGATATTCCCGCTCGCGGTGGCATGTCGAAGAACAACGCGACATCAAACGCGTCCCTTATGAGATTTGGGGCTTCTTCCATTGCGGTGATCGAGATCGTAAGATCCGGAAACGCCGCCCGAAGCTTGGGCAGGAGTGGCAGAAGCCACAGCTGAGCCAGGCTCGGCAAGGTTGCAATCCGGCATTCTGCGGGCGTGGAAAGGCGGCGCAGATCCTGCGCGACATTTCCGATCAAATCGAAACCGGCAGACAGGCGCGGCAGCAGCGCCCTTCCATTCGCCGTCAGCCTCACGCCGTTGGCGTGACGCTCGAACAGCTCACATCGCGCCCACGCTTCCAGAGACTTCACCTGCTGCGCAATCGCCCCCGGCGTCACCGACAGCTCCGTCGCCGCCGCGAGAAAGCTCTCGTGACGCGCCGCAGCCTCGAAGGCGCGGAGCGCATTCAACGGCGGGCCTTTCGGTCGTGTTGGGGCGACTGCCATTATAGGCCTAGTTTTTCTATGTCACCGCTTCACGATATATGGTTTGCCGGAGCGATGCCACTCTGGCATGGCCTACCAAGCGCCGAAGATCCATTCGATGGAGTGTGACATGCCCGCACTTGCAAGCCGCCCGTGGGTTCCCGAACATTGCGAAACCTATATCCAGGGCCTCGCGACGCAGGCAGCCAAGCAATCGAACCAGGCCGTCGATGACATGATTTCGGCGCTGATCGCCCAGAACAGCACCATCCACGACAGTGAATGCATCAATCTCAATCCCGCGACCAACGTCCTCAATCCTCGCGCCGAAGCCGCATTGGCCCAGGGGTTGGGATCACGGCCCTCACTTGGTTATCCCGGCGACAAGTACGAGATGGGCCTCGAGGCCATCGAGCAGATCGAGGTGATTGCCGCGGAATTGGCCGCCGAGGTATTTCAAGCCAAGTACGCGGAGATCAGGGTTGGGTCGGGCGCGCTTGCCAATCTCTACGCCTACATGGCGACGGTTCAGCCGGGCGATACGATTATCGCGCCGCCGTCCACGATCGGTGGGCACGTGACGCACCACAACCGCGGCTGCGCCGGCCTCTACGGCCTCAAAATCCACGAAGCCCCGACACGCGATGATCACTACACCATCGATGTCGATGGTCTGCAGGCCCTCGCCGACCGTGTCCGCCCGCAACTGATCACCGTCGGCGGCAGCCTCAATCTCGTCGAGCATCCGGTCGCCGAGATTCGTGCCGTCGCGGATCGCGTCGGTGCAAAGGTCATGTTCGACGCGGCACACCAGTGCGGCATGATCGCGGGGCGCGTCTGGTCCAACCCGCTGGCGTCGGGCGCTCATCTCATGACGATGAGCACCTACAAAAGCCTTGGCGGGCCTGCGGGCGGCCTCATCGTCACCAATGACGCTGCGCTGGCGGAGAAGCTCGACGCCATTGCATTTCCCGGCATGACCGCAAATTTCGACGCTGCAAAATCCGCAGCCCTGGCAATCACCCTGCTCGATTGGCGAGAGTACGGTGCGCAGTACGCTGCCGCAATGGTGGCAACCTCGAAGGCCTTGGCTGACGCCCTTCATGAGCAGGGCGTCCCGGTCTTCGGCGCAAACCTTGGCTTCACGCAATCGCATCAGTTCGCGGTCGAGGCGGCGCCATACGGTGGCGGGCAGGCTGCCGCAAAGCGGCTGCGCAAGGCGAACCTGCTGACCTGCGGCATCGGGCTTCCGTTAGCTCCCGTCAACGGCGACCTCAATGGCCTCCGGTTTGGTACGCCCGAGATCGTGAGGCGTGGCATGACGGCCGGCGACATGCCCGCGTTGGCGCGCCTCATATCTCGCGCGCTCACGTCAAACGACCTGGACGAGGTCGCGAAGGACGTCACGGACTTCCGCAGGAAGTTCTCGGGCGTGCACTTCATCCGCTAGAGACTGATCGGTCGAGATGGAAGCGCTTGAGCTTCCATCGAGAGCGTGAATCAGATCAAAGGCCGGAACGCCGGACCTCGCTGGCTGCCAAAAGCGCTGCGGCGTCAGCAGCTTTCATCATCACGCAGGACGACTTGGCCTCCCGCGCGAACGTCCGCTCCCCAAGCCATCAATTTGTGTACTATACGAGTATAGTATTGAGCTGTATGGTGCTGCTTCCCATTGCGGCGCGCGCCGGACGAAGCGACGGACGCGACGACCGCACCCCGCAAACTCTCACAGCCTCGAAACAACACATGATCCTCAGCATCTCTCCGCGCTCGGCGCACGGCCTCGCAATCTTCATGAGCGCTGCGATGTGCGCCATCGCACCGGCGAGCGCCCAGCAGCGCCATGCGGCACCGGCACTGGCTCAATCCGCCAAAGCGGCCGGCGAGACGCTGCCCGGCGGCGCATCGTCGATCCAGGAAACCTATGGCGCCTGGAGCGTGAGCTGCCGGCTGGCCGAGGGTCGCAAAGTCTGCTCGTTTTCGCAGGTGCGCGGCAACCAGCAGACCGGACAGCGCAGCTTCGCCATCGAACTCAGGGCGCCCAGCGACGGCAAGACCGATGGCGTCCTGGTGCTGCCGTTCGGCCTCGCGCTCGCCGCGGGCGTCAAGCTCACGCTCGATGAGAAGCCGCTCGGCCAGCCGGTGCCCTTCACGACCTGCGTTCCGGACGGCTGCATCGCGCCCGTCAGCTTTCCCACAGTCGCCACCGACGCGATGAAGAAGGCCAAGGAAATGGCGATCATTGTGACGCCGTCGAACAATCCGGAGCCGATCACTTTCTCTGTCGCGTTGGATGGCTTTGCCGCGGCTCAGGCCAGGATCGGCGAACTCGCCAAGTAGGGCGGCGAGCTGCC
>CAZKZT010000012.1:0-20662 GCA_964557265.1 uncultured Hyphomicrobium sp. | reverse complement strand
CGCGGGAACCTCGCGCGGCTTTGATGCCGCCTTCATCTCCTCGATAAGGATCTGGGTCTCGTGCGCGCGCGGCTTCGATAGCGGCGCCAGGATGCGGTATGCGACCGGGACCAGCAGCAGCGTGAAGATCGTCGCGAAGCCGAGCCCGCCGACGATGACCCAGCCGAGGGCGAGGCGCGCTTCGGCGCCGGCACCGGTCGCGATGACGAGCGGCACTGCGCCGACGACTGTCGCCAAGGCTGTCATCGTCACGGGCCGCAATCGCGTCGTTGCGGCGGTGCGTATCGCTTCGGGTACGCTCATGCCTTCGTCGCGCTTCTGGTCGGCGAACTCGACCATCAGGATGCCGTTCTTGGCCATCACGCCGACCAGCAGCACGAGACCAATCTGGCTGTAGACATTGAGCGTGCCGCCGGTGAGCAGGATCGCGAACACCGCGGCTGCAAGCCCGAACGGTACCGTTACCATGATGACGAGCGCGCTGATGACGCTCTCGAACTGGGCGGCCAGGACCAGGAACACGATCAGGAACGCGATCGCGAACACGAAGACCGTGCTTTGCGTCGTGTCGCTGAGGGTCTTGGCTTCGCCGAGCAGTGTGATCGACATGTCCGGACCGATCACTTGCGGTGCGATGGTGCGCAGCGTGTTCACCGCATCGCTGAGAAATGTCCCCTCGCTGAGCTGGACACTGACGGGGACCGCGCGGCGGCGGCTCTCGCGCGCCAGCGTCGGCGCGATCGCAACCTCCTCCATCTTCACGAGAGTCGACAGTGCGACGAACTTTCCGCTACCCGTTTTCACGAACAGGTTGTTGAGGTCCGACGGGTCGTCGATCGGACGGCCACCGGGCTTGACCTGGATCTCGACGATCTCCTCGCCGATGAACAGGTCGGCGGCCTTCGAGTAGTCGACCATGGTATTGATGAGGCTGGTGATGGCATCGATCGGCACGCCGAGCCGCGTCGCGGCCTCGCGGTCGATGCGGACTGACAGCTGCGGTTGCGTCGTGCTGAAGTCGGTGCGCGCGCCGCGGAAGCCCGGCGTTTGCGCGAGGCGCTGGGCGAGAGCTGTCGCTGCGTCGGCGATCTTCGTGTAGTCGGCGCCGGTCACGGCGAAGCGCAGGCCCTGCCCGCCGCCGCGGATGCCGAGGCTGTTCGGCGAACGCGTGGTGATCGAGAGGCCCGGGATGCCGGACAGCTTCTCCTGCAGCTCTGCCTGGATTGCCTGCTGGCTGCGCGTACGCTCGTGCCATGGCGCCAGCGGCGCGACGATGGAGGCGCGGTTCTGGGAGCCCTGGCCGACGGTGGTCAGGATGGCCGTGACCTCGCCTTTCGCCTTGAGCTCGTTCAACGCTTCCTCGACCGGCGCGATCTTGCGGGCGACGTAGTCGATGTTGGTGCCTTGCTGGGCGGAAACGGAGATGTTGATGACGCTGCGGTCCTCGGTCGGCGTGATCTCGCTCGGTACGAAACGAAACGCGAGGTAAGCGGCGATACCGAATGCGAGGCAGATGGCGATGACGATCCAGCGCAGCTTCAGGCACCAGTCGAGGATACCGGCGTAGAAATCGCCGAATGCGGTCGCGATGCGGTCGAAGCGGCCGGGTGCGTCGGTTGCAGGGCGGTGGCCCGTACCGATCTTGGCGGCGAGCATCGGGCAGAGCGTCAGCGCGACGAAGGAGGAGACCGCGACCGAGAAAGCCATCACGAATCCGAATTCGGAGAACAGGTTGCCGACGATGCCCGGCATGAACGAGACCGGCACGAAGACGGCCGCGAGTGTTGCGGTGGTCGCCAGAACCGCGAATACGATTTCGCGTGTGCCTATGACAGCCGCGGCGCGCGGGCCGGCGCCCAAGGAACGGTGCCGTGCGATGTTCTCGATCACGATGATGGCATCGTCGACGACAAGGCCGGTCGCGACGACGAGCGCGAGCAGCGTGATGATATTGAGCGAGAAGCCCGCCATCCAGATCGCCGCCAGCGTGCCGATGAGAGAGATAGGAATCGCAACGGTGGGCGCGATCGTCGCGCGGATGGATGCCAGGAACACGAGAATGACGATGACCACGATGATCGCCGCAATAACCAGCGCGATTGCGACCTCGCGCACCGCCTCCTTGATGAAGACGGCGTCGTCGGAGATCACGGAGATGTCGACGCCCGGCGGCAGTCCGCGCTTGAGCTCGGCGATCGCGGCGCGAACGCCCTCGGCGATGCCGATGGTGTTTGATTGCGCCTGGCGGATGATCTCCATGCCGACAGCGGTTTTGCCATCGAGCCGCGTGATGGCGGTCGCGTCCTGATAGCCCCAGCGGACGAAGGCGACATCGGAGACGCGTGTCGTTGCGTTGAGTTCGAGGGCGCCGACTTCCTCCGGGGTCTGGATCGGTGCCTCGGCCTTGACGAGGAGCTGCTGCGTCGGGTTGTCGAGCGCGCCGGACGGGCCGGTGATCGACGCCTTGCCGATCGCGGTCATCAGGTCGGAGAGCGCGAGGCCGCGGCTCGCAAGGGCGACCTGATTGATGCGCACCTCGATGGTGCGTGCGCGCAGGCCGAACGATGTCGCGGAGGCGACGCCCTCGACGGCCGCGAGTCGATCCTCGATGACATTGTTGACGAGCTCGGTCAGCTCACTTTCGGAGAGTTTTTCGGCGGAGATGACGAGACGCATGATCGGTGACGCATCAGCGTCCGCCTTCACGACTCTCGGTTCTTCGCGCATGTCGGCGGGGAGCTGGCGGCGGATGCCGGCAACGGCGTCGCGCACGTCCATCGCGGCGGCCTGAAGGTCGGTGCCGCTCGAGAATTCGATCGTCACGCGGCTCGAACCGTAGGACGAGTTCGACGAGATCGACGTGACGCCCTGGACGCGCGAGACCGCGCTTTCGAGGATCGCGGTGATCTGCGCATCCATCGTTTGCGGTGTTGCGCCTTCGTAGCTCGCGCGCACGGTGATCACAGGCCGGTCGACGTTCGGCAGCTCGCGGATCTCGATGCCGCGCAGCGCCGCGATGCCCGCGACGATGATGAGCAGGTTGAGCACCACAGTCAGCACAGGGCGGCGGATGAAGGTGCCGACCCAGCCGCCATCGTCGGGCGGCGTCTGGTGTGGCGTCGGGGCGGTCGAGGTCATGGCGTCGAGGCCTCTGATCGGATCGAATGAAAAGCGGGAATGCGCGGCGTGTCAGTTGGCGGCGACCTGGACGGCCTGCCCGGGACGGAGTTGATCGCCGCCTTCGTGGATGACCTTGTCGCCAGCCTTCAGGGCCGCATCGACCATGACGCGGTCGCCGTTGCGCGAGACGATGGCGATGTCGACGCGCTCGACTTCGTTCTTGGGCGTCATGCGCCAGACGTAGGCCCCGCGGCGGTCCCACTGGATCGAGAGGCCGGGGATCTGCGGCGCCTCCTGGCCTTGCAGCCGCACGCTGATCGAGAAGGTCGAGCCGGGGATCAGCGCGAGGGATGGATTCGGGATCTCGCCACGAACCGCGAGCGTGCGCGACTCTGGATCTATCCGCGTGCCAACAGCGTCGATCCTGCCTTCATGGATCTCGCCGCTCCGCGTAACGAGGCTCGCGCGCAGAGGCAAGCCCACCTTCATCTGCGGCGCGACCGATTCCGGCACTGTGAACTCGACCAGGATCGAGGTTCGGTCATCGAGTGTCGCGATCGGTGTGCCGGCTGCGATGTAGTCGCCGATCTGGAGATTGGTGAGACCCATGATGCCGTCGAAAGGCGCACGGATCGTCATGCGATCGAGCTCCTCGCGGGCGCGCCGCAGCGCGGCATCGGCAATTTTGAGTGCGGTGTCAGCCTCCGCCCGCGCAACGCGCGTGACGACGCCTTCGGTAAGCTGCTTCAGACGCTCGACGGCCCCGGCCGCGAGTTCGCGCTGCGCTTCAGCTGTCTCGACGGCAATCTGCTCGGTTTCCGAACGCAGCTGAACCAGCGGCTGGTTCGCCTTGACGGTCTCGCCGCCGTCGAAGAGGACCTTCTCGACGATGCCCGGCTGGCGCGTGGCGATGGTAACCTGTCGTCGGGCGCGGCCTGAGCCGACGGCTGCGACACGCTCGTTGATGGGGGTGACCTGAACGTCGAACAGTGTAACGGGTGGTGCTCCCGGCGCCGTGCTCCCGCGCCGGCGCTGTGCGTCAGCGTCGGAGGTTGCAGCGATGACGATGCCGCAACCGAGCACCAGGGCGACCGCTGCCGCGCGTACCCGCCGTGTCGTGGCCTGCGGCAAATTCGATTCGGTGTTCATACGGCAATCCCCCTGAAATCGAGAGTGTTTTGGCATTTGCGGCGCGAGCGCCGAGCGTGCTTTACGAGACTATACGGGAACAAACGCGGCAGAGGTCTGTATCCGTCGCAGCACACTGGAACGATATCGAACGTGGCAGCGCCGGATCGGACGATGCTGAGGCGTTGAGTGTTAGGCCGATCACGCGAACTCGTGTCCGCGGAGCATACAACAATGACGCTTCGAATCCTGGTTGCACCCAGCGGTTTCAAGGAGTGCCTGCAAGCATGGGACGTGGCGGGCGCCATCGCCGATGGCGTTCGGCGCGCCTTACCGTCGGCGCGGGTCACGAGCCTGCCGATGACGGATGGTGGCGAAGGTTTCACGCGTGCATTCGTCGCGGCCACCGGTGGAAAGCTCATCGAGGTGGGGGCGGTCACCGGCCTCGACGGACGTCCGGTAGAAGCCGAGATTGGATTTCTCGGCGGCGAGGTGCGGCGGACGGCGGTGATCGAGATCGCTTCCGCGGCGGGGCTGCGGCTGGTGTCGCCGCCGGAACGCAACGTCGCAGATGCGACCAGCTTCGGTGTCGGCGAGCTGATTGCGAAGGCTCTGGATCTCGGCGCCGAGGCGATCCTGATCGGCTGTGGCGACAGTGGTGTCAACGATGGGGGCGCGGGGATCGCGGCGGCACTCGGTGCGCGTCTGCTCGACGCAAAAGGGCGCGAGATTGCGCGCGGTGGCGCGGCGCTCGTGGATGTAAAGCGGATCGATCTCACGGGGCTGGATCCGCGCGTGGCGGGGGTGCGTATCGAGGTCGCGGTCAACTGGCAGAATGCGCTGCTCGGTGCCGAGGGTGTGACGCGTGTCTACGGCCCGCAGAAGGGCGCAACGTCCGACGAAATCGAGCTCATCGAGCGGGGTCTGACGTCTTATGCGGCCGCGATACGCCGCGCGACGAATGTCGACGTCGCGCAGCTACCAGGTGCGGGCGCGTCGGGTGGTATCGGTGCGACGCTTGCCGGATTGCTTGGTGCGACGCTGAGGCCGCGCTTCGACATCATCACGCGCTACATGGATTTCGACCGCCACCTGGATGATGCGGATCTGGTCATCACGGCTGAGGGCCGTCTCGATCGCCAGTCGGCGAAGGGAAAGATTCCGGGTGAGATCGGTGTTCGGGCGCGCGAGCGTGGCACGCCGGTATTCGTGCTGGCGGGTGCGATCGGAGATGGCGCAGAGGACGTTCTTGATCATGGCGTCACGGCCTACGCCAGCATTGCGAGCGGGCCGTCGACGCTCGCCGAGGCCATGGCGGAGACCGAGAAACGCCTCGAGGCGGCGGCCGGGCAGCTCGTGAGGGTATTTGCGGCGGCGCGCACGACCACGCGGACCAAGGTGCCGAGCCAGGGATGGAGGCAGTCTTCGCGATGTGCCTAAAATCAAGTCATACCAGTGCTTTACTTCATTTGTCCGTACTTGGTTGACACTTCGCGAATGGGCTGGCTATAGAGCCCCGAGCATTATTGTTTCACGTGGCGGTTCGCTCGCGATCTCATCGAAGCAATGATTGCGCCCACAACTCCGCGCCGTTGCGGGGCGACGCCGGCTTCATCGCCACTCGCGTGCTCCTGCGACGCGCAAAAGGCGAAGCGGCGCCGACCGAGAGGAACGCATGAAGACCTACTCGATTGCTGCGATTCCGGGGGACGGGATCGGCAAGGAAGTCATCGCTGCTGGCCTTGAAGTGCTGAATGCCCTCGCTGAGCGCGACGGCGGCTTCAAGCTCAAAGTGAGCAGCTACGACTGGGGCTCCGACTATTATCGCAAGCACGGCCGCATGATGCCCGAGGACGGGCTCGACGCGATTCGCGGCGCTGATGCGATATATTTCGGCGCGGTCGGCGCGCCGGACGTACCCGACCACATTACGCTGTGGGGCCTCAGGCTGGCCATCTGCCAGCCGTTCGACCAATACGCCAACGTACGGCCGACGCGCATCCTGCCGGGTATCGCGAGCCCGCTCGCGGGCGTGACGGCGAAGGATCTCGACTGGGTGATCGTCCGCGAGAACTCGGAAGGTGAATATGCCGGCGTCGGCGGCCGCGCGCACCGCGGGCTCCCCGAGGAAGTCGCGACGGACGTCGCCGTGTTCACGCGGGCTGGCGTCGAGCGGATCATGCGCTTCGCCTTCAAGCTCGCCCAGTCGCGGCCGCGCAAGCTGCTGACGATCGTCACCAAGTCGAACGCGCAACGCCACGGCATGGTGATGTGGGACGAGATCGCGGCGCTGGTCGCGAAGGATTTCCCCGACGTTACGACCGACAAGATGCTGGTCGATGCGATGACCGTGCGCATGACGCTCAAGCCCGGCTCGCTCGACACCATTGTTGCGACCAATCTGCACGCTGACATCCTGTCCGATCTCGCCTCCGCGCTGTCCGGATCGATCGGCGTGGCGCCGACGGCGAATATCAATCCCGAGCGCCGGTTTCCTTCGATGTTCGAGCCGATCCATGGTTCCGCGTTCGACATCACGGGCAAGGGGATCGCCAATCCGGTCGGCACGTTCTGGTCGGCGGTGATGATGCTCGAGCATCTCGGTGAGAATGCTGCGGCGCAGCGGCTCATGCGCGCCATCGAGCGGGCGACGGCGAACGGTGATTTGCACACGCCCGATCTCGGTGGCAATGCCACGACGCAGCGTGTGACGGACGGTGTGATCGCCGCGATCCGCGCTGATAACGCTTGATACGGAAAATGTGGGACAGGGCCATCCAAGCCCGCTATTAGAAACAAGACGAGCAATAGCCCCGCACCGGACGCGGGCGCGCTCCACGAAGCCGAGAGACCGGTCGCAAGCCGGCGGTCAAAGGGAACAGCCTCGTTCAACGCTCAAAGGAAGTGATGCATGAACTTTAGTTTGACCAAGCTCCTCGCGCTGCCGCTTGCCGCCTTTGCGCTTGCCGCACCGGCGCAGGCTCAGACGCCCGATCCGAGCTGGCCGCAGTCGCTGACGCTCGGCACGGCCTCGGTCGGCGGCACCTACTTCGTGTATGGCCAGGTTTGGGCCTCGCTGGTGAACGGCAAGATCGGCACCAAGATCAGCACCCAGCAGACGCAGGGTCCGAACCAGAACATCATTCTCACCGACAGCCGCCAGATCGACTTCGGCATGACGACCATGGGCGTCGCGCTGCAGGCGTGGACCGGTGAGGGCGCGTGGACCAAGGGCACCAAGTACAACAACATCCGGGCGATCTTCCCGATGTACGACACGCCCTTCCACTTCATCACGCTCGAGAAGAGCCCGATCAAGGCTGTCGCTGACATCGCCGGCAAGCGCGCCGGCGTCGGTCCGCGTGCGGGCACCTGCGGCACCTACTTCCCGATGATGTTCGACACGCTCGGCATCAAGGCGACGATCCGCAACGGCCAGGGCTCCGACATGGCCGCGAACCTGCAGGATGGTCTGATCGACGTGTTCCCGTTCTGCGCGGGCGTGCCGATCGCGGCCTTCTCGGAACTCGAGACGACGAACAAGGTCCGCTTCTTCACGTTCACCGATGACGAAATCGCCAAGGTGAAGAAGGCGATGCCCGAGCTGTCGGACTCGGTGATCCCCAAGGGCACGTACAAGCAGCAGGCCGAGGATCACAAGACCGTCGGCGTCTACAACTTCGCGATCGCGCACAAGGACGTGCCCGAGAGCCTCGTCTACGCTGTCGTCAAGGCCGTGCTCGAGAGCAATCCCGAGATGGTCAAGGGGCACGCTGCCGCGAAAGAGACGCTGACCGAGAATTGGGATCGCAACACGTTCCTTCCGTTCCATCCTGGCGCTTTGAAGTACTTCCAGGAGAAGGGCATCAAGATCCCCGACAAGCTGCTGCCGCCGAAGAGCTGACGGTATCTGCGCAAGTAACGAACGGGTCGCGGCATCCCCCGCGACCCGTTTGGCTATCCTGACGGGGGATGACCGACAATATTGGGCTGAGGGGCTGGTACCGTGACCACGAGCAGCAAAGACGCAGATGTCGAGGTGAAGGCCCCGATTACCGACGAAGAGTTCATTGGCACCAGACGCGTGCTGCGAAGTTGGGAGCTGAAGCTCGTCGCGGTTCTCTGTATCGCCTTCACGATCTTCCATCTCTTCGTGCTCAACGTCTATTCGCTCGAGCCGCTGATGTTTCGAGCGATCCACGTCGGCTGGGGCCTCGCGATCGGCTTCCTGATCTCGGCGCCGTTCTCGCGCGCGGGGGCGGATGGCGTTCCTTGGTACGACTGGCTGCTCTCGATCGCCTCGGCTGCTTGCGCCGTCTACATCTGGTGGGAACTCGACGGACTGCTGTTCCGCGCGGGCGCCATGTTCGAGCCGGGCGACGTCGTCGTCGGTGTTGTCGGCACGTTCCTGGTGTTGGAGATTTCGCGGCGCATGACCGGCCTTGCGCTGCCGATTATCGCCGGCGCGTTCATCGTCTACTGCTTCGTCGGTCCGTGGATGCCGGGGGTGCTCAGGCACAACGGTTTCGCGATCGACCGCTTCTTCACCTACATCTTCAGCGAGTACGGCATCTTCGGTGTCACGACGCAGGTCTCCTCGACCTACATCATTCTGTTCGTGACCTTCGCCGCCTTCCTCGAAGTCTCCAAGGCCGGCGACTATATCAATGATGCGGCTAACGCCCTGTTCGGCTGGGCGCGCGGTGGTCCCGCCAAAGCGTGCGTGGCGTCGGGTGTCGCGTTTGGCGCGATCTCGGGTTCGGCGGTCGCGAACGTGGTTGCGTCAGGCATGGTGACGATCCCGATGATGCGCCGCGTCGGCTATGACCGGCCAACGGCGGCGGCCATCGAGGCGACGTCGTCGACGGGCGGTCAGATCACGCCGCCGGTGCTCGGCGCCGGCGCGTTCCTGATGGCCGAGATCACCGGCATCCCCTACACGACCATCGCCGTCTCGGCGACGATCCCGTGCATTCTGTTCTACATCGCGTGCTGGATCCATGTGGACCTGAACGCGATCCGCCTTGGCGTGCGCGGCCTTCCCCGTTCGGAACTGCCGCCGATCGGCGCCATCGTCCCGCGCGCCTATCTGCTGGCCCCGATCTTCGTGTTGATTTGGGTGCTGCTCGATGGCTTCTCACCGTTCCGCGCCGGTTCGCTCGGCATTCTGATGGCACTGGTCGGCGGCGCGATCGCCCTCTGGTTCAAGGATTTCGACGAGAAGGGCGCCGTGAGCACCGAGGGGTCCGAGACCCTCAAGGCGATGATCTTCACCACCGCGGTCCGCTTCTTCCTGATGGCGGCGTTCGGCTTCGGCATGATGGCGCTCATCATCAATGTGCTGCCGACGCTGCCGGGCTATTTTGGCCTGATCGGCGCGCTCGCGCTGATCTGCCTTGCGGCGGTGGCCTTCGGTTGGCGGCGGACGCTCGGCGCGCTCGAGAAGGCAGCGCGCGATAGCATCCAGCTCGTCGCAGTGTGCGCGTGCGCGGGCATCATCGTTGGCGTGGTTGCACTCACGGGCGTTGGCGGCCGCTTTTCCGAGCTGATCCTCGGTCTTGCCGGCGCGAGCCATTTCATTGCGATGATCTTCGCGGCGATGATCTCGCTCATTCTCGGTATGGGCATGCCGACGACGGCAGCATATGCCATCGCCGGCGCGGTTGTTGCGCCCGGCCTGACGAAGATCGGCGTCGATACGCTCGTCGCGCACATGTTCGTGTTTTATTTCGCGGTTATCTCGTCGATCACGCCGCCGGTGGCGCTCGCCTCGTTCGCCGCGGCGGGCATGGCGCAGGCGGATCCCTGGAAAACGTCCTTTGCCGCAGTCAAGTTCGGTCTCGCGACGTTCATCATTCCGTTCATGTTCTATCTGTCGCCCGTGCTGCTGATGCAGGGCGAGTGGCCCGCGATCATCCAGGCCACAGTGACGGCGGCGATCGGCGTCTGGTTCCTCGCGGGTGCGACCGAAGCCTGGTTCGGCGGACGCCTTGGCACGCCGCTGCGCGTGGTGATGGCGATTGCGGCGCTGTGCATGATGCATCCGGGCGGCATCTCGGATCTCCTCGGGCTCGGTATCGGCGTGCCGGTCTACATCTACCAGCGGTTCATGGGCGGTGGTGGTCGCCCTCAACCGGCCTGATCAGGACATCAGGTAACCGCGGATCGACTCGAGCAGGGTGACAACGCCGATCACGGCAAGTGTCACCATGGCCGCACGCTTGAAATGGCGTGCGCCGCCGATCGCGAAGTAACGGCTGCCGAGTGATGTCGACAGCACGTAGAGCGGCGCGAGGACGAGGCCGATCACCACGGCCGGCTTCGTGAAGAGCCCGAAGTACCAGAGCGGCAGCAGCGACGCCAACGAGACGGCAGTAAGTGCGGCGAGCACGTTGCCGCGCTGCTGCGCGGGCGGGCCGGATCGCGACAGGATGACCGCGACCACCGGCGGACCACCGATGCCGGCGATGCCCTGCACGAGGCCGCTGACGGCGCCGACGGCGAGCAGGACGGGGCGGCGCACTTCCTTCTCCAGGCGCCAGCCGCGCATCAGCATGGCCACCATGACGACCACCAGGCCTGAGATGACGATCTTCATCAGCGCCGGGCTGATGCTGATGAGCGCCATCGTGCCGAGCGGCGCGGTCAGCAGGATTGCGAGCGACATCGGCAGAACGATCCGGTGTTCGGAGTGCCGGACGGCGTCGGGCATGAGCTGAATCAAGGATGGCAGTCCGACCAACGCCATCGCGGCGACAGCCATGCGCGGCTGGTACGCGAGGGTCAGTGCAGGAACGGTGACAAGTGCGCCGCCGAAGCCGACGAAGCCGCGCATGAAGCCGCCAACGAAACAGGCGGCGCACACGACGGCAAACCGGGGGTCCAGCAGTACCCCCAACACGTCTGGCACGATGATGTTCTCCTAGCGGTAAGGTTCGAATCGGGAAGCGGATTGTCCCGAAATTCGTGAGGCAAAATGCCGTCCGGTGATCCGAAAGACCAGTGTTTCGCAGCATTGGAGGCGCGCGGCATATGCATGAAGACGGATGCCGCGGCTACCGATCGGGCAGGCTGCCGGATCAGGCGCCGGTTTGTGCCCGCTTCTTGGCCAATGCCCGGTCGACGAAGCCGAGGCGGTCCTGGCCCCAGTAGATAACACCGTCGAGGACGAAGGAGGGGGCGCCGAATACGCCGAGCGCCAGGGCCTCGTCGCTGAAGGCGCCGTACAGCGCGTGTACGCGCGGGCTTTGCTCGGCGGCGATCAGCGCGGCGCCGTCGTAGCCATTCTCGTCTGCGATCTCCCGTCGCACCTCGGGACGTGCGATGTCGCGTTCCTCGGACCACAACGCGCGCAGGATCGCGTGCGACAATGGGAAGGCGTCGAGGCCCTGATCCTGCGCCGCGATCACCATCCAGCCAGCGTACTTGTTCCAGTTGGGATCGGCGGGCTTTTCGTAGGGGTAATGGCGAGGTTTGAGCACCAGCGGCATCCCGAGATAATCGCTCCATCGCGCGAGTTCGAGGTCGTGGTAGGTACGGCGCGGCTCGGGGCGCGTGCGGATCGGCACGCCGCCGGTCTTCGGGACCACGGCCTGGAAGTCGTATGGTTTGAGCTGGAGGCGGACGCGGTGACGGCGAACGATGTCCTGAAGCTGTGGCCCCGCCAGATACGCCCACGGCGAGGACAGACTGTAGTAGCAGTGAAGCTCGATCATGGGCGACGCGCCTTCTGAGCGTGGGCAGGAATGGAGAACAGCATGGCCGAGATCTGGCAGGGCGTGAAGAGCGCGCGCGACGAGGGTGCGCTTGCCGCGCTGATGGATCGCGCCCGCCATGATCTCGCGATGCTGAACTACCCGCCGGCCGATTGGGTGCCGCGTGTCGCGGGGCCGGATGGCAAGCCGATGCTCGACGTGCTCGTCGTCGGCGCGGGTATGTGTGGGCAGACCGTGGCGTTCGGGCTGCAGCGCGAGGGTGTGCGCAACATCCGCATCATCGATCGCAACCCGCGCGGCGATGAAGGGCCGTGGGGCACGTATGCGCGGATGGAGATCCTGCGATCGCCGAAATTCCTGACCGGGCCCGACCTGGGCGTGCCGTCGCTGACCTTCCGCGCCTGGTACGAAGCGCAGCATGGCGGCGATGGGTGGGAGAAGCTCTACAAGGTCGGCCGCATCGACTGGCGCGACTACCTGCTGTGGGTGCGCGATACGGCGGGCGTCGCCGTCGAGAACCGAACGGCGCTGGTGGCGCTCGAGCCGGCGGCCGAGGGGGTGAAGGCCACACTCGAAAATTCAGCGGGCCGTGAGGCGATCTGGGTTCGTCGCGTCGTGCTGGCGGGCGGACGCGATGGTGCCGGAGCGCTGCGCATTCCGCAGTTTCCGAGTCTCGACCTGGCGAACGCTGAAGCGCAGCATCGCGTTCTGCATTCCACGGACGGCATCGACGGTGCGCGGTTCGCCGGTAAGCGTGTCGGTGTGCTCGGTGCGGGCGCGTCCGCCTTCGATTGCGCTGCGACGGCGCTGGAGGGCGGTGCCGCTGAGGTCACGATGTTCGTGCGCCGGCCGCACATGCCGCAGGTCAACAAGTCGAAGGGGGCCAGTTATCCGGGTTTCCTGCGCGCGTTCGGCGGATTGAGCGATGCGGATCGCTGGCGGCTGCAGTCATACATTTTCGGCGAGCAGGCACCGCCGCCGCACGAGTCGGTGCTGCGCTGTGACACGCATCCAAATTTCTCGATCCGCTTCTCGGAGGCATGGCGCGACGTGGCGCTGTCGGGTGATGAAGTGCGCGTCACGACCGCGAAGGCCGATTACTCCTTCGACGCCGTCGTTCTGGCTACGGGGTTCGAGATCGACCTTGCGAAACATCCGTTGCTGGCGCCGTTTGCCGGTAACGTCCTGCTGTGGCGTGATCGGGTGGGGCCGGATATCGACGCGCGCGATGATGAATGCGCGCGCCATCCCTATCTGGGCGGCGGCTTCGAGCTGATGGCTCGCGACGCAGCCCGCACGCCCGGCATCGATCGCATTCACATGTTCAACGTCGGTGCCTCGATGAGCCACGCCGCGCTCGCGGGCGACATCCCGGGGCTCGGCATCGGCACCAACAGGCTCGTGAGCGCGATCGTCGGCGATCTCTTCCAGGCCAACCTGCCGGAACTCGAAGCGCGTCTGCGGGCACACGACGAACGTGAGCTGGCGCCGACGCGCTATCTCGTGCCGTGAGGGCTTCCGCTCGCGATGGCCGAAGCTCACGCCGGGGTTAGGACGCCCTCGATGGCTTTGGAAATGGCGAGCGTGCGCCGGTCCGTGCCGCCCTGGCCGACAACCATCAGGCCGGTCGGCGCATCGCCAGGGCGGTGCATCGGCACGGAGATCGAGCAGCAGTCCAGCATATTGAAGAGCGCTGGATTGCGCAGGATCAGCAGGTTGATGCGCGTGTAATCGTCGTCCGCGGCGACTTCGTCGATGCGGGGCGCAATGATCGCCGTGGTCGGCATGATGACCGCGTCGAACCCCGCGGTCGCCTCGGCATAGTCGTGGATCGCGGCGGCGCGTCGCTCGAGGAGGTCGATGTAGAACGCGGCATCCTGCTCGGCGCCGCGCATGATGCGCGAGAGGACACGCGGATCGTACTGCTCGCGGCGGCTGGCGATCAGCTCGCGATGCCAGGCGTAACTCTCCGCACCGCTGAATCCGCCCTTATCCGACATGCCGGCGGCTTTTTGCAGAGCCGGCAGAGCTGCGCGGGTGATGATTGCGCCGGCATCCGAAAGACGACGCACCGCGGCCTCGAAGGCCGCGGAGACATGCGCGTCGAGCTTGTCGAGCACGATCGTCTCGGGGACCAGCAGGCGCAATGCCTTGAGCGGTACGTTGTCGAGCGGCGCCGGTGTTTCGCCTGCGAAAACGGCATCCATGATCGCACAGCAGTCGACGGTACGCGCGAGCGGGCCGATCGAGTCGAGTGATTTCGAAAGCGGTACGACGCCATCGATCGGCACACGCCGCGCGGTCGGCTTCCAGCCGACGACGCCGTTGAACGACGCAGGCACGCGGCATGATCCGCCCGTGTCGGTACCGAGTGCGCCGTGGGCCATACGGTCCGCGACGGCGACACCCGATCCCGACGATGAGCCGCCGGGCACGCGCCGCTCAGCGCGCTGCCAGGGCGATGCCGGCGTGCCGTAGTGCGGATTGATGCCGAGGCCCGAGTAGGCGAACTCGGTCATGTTGGCACGGCCGATGACGATGAAACCTGCGCGGCGGAGGCGCGCGACCGTCGGAGCGTCTTCAATGGCCGGCGGTGCGTCGCGCAGCACCTTGGAGCCCGCGGTCGTCACTTGCCCTTTGATGTCGGCGAGATCCTTGATCGCAACAGGGATGCCGGCATAGGGCGACGGCGCGGCACCAGCTGCGCGCAATTTGTCGAATGCATCGGCCGATGCACGCGCCTGATCGGCGTCGACATGGATGAACGTACGAGCCCCTTCACCGGCAGGATCGGCAATACGCGCGAGGCATTCTTCGACGAGAGCGCGGCTCGTCGTTGTGCTGTCGGAGAGATCGTGCGCGAGGCCGGAGAGCGTTGTGAGGCGAGGCATCGTTATGGCGTCCTGTGGTGTGCGAGCGTATCGGAAGGGTGCCTAGTGAACGGCGCGTTTCCGCACTGCGTCAAGGTCGAATGATGCGTCGCAGCATTCTGCGTTGCGCGGCTGGTGGCGTTTCTGATGTGTACGTCGCGATGCAAATCGTGGCCCACCACAGAGGCGGGAGCCGCATCGAAACGCCCATTCTGCAATGAAAACAGCGACGGAGGTCTACTTGCGCGTGGCATACCATCGTGCAATCCTCGGCCTCAACAATGATTTGCCGGCAATAGAGATCGGCATGCATCGGGAGGAAGACACACAATGACCAAGACGACGGAAGAGACGCGTCTAAATCGCCGCCGCTTTCTGAAGGGCGGTGCGCTTGCTACGGCGGCAGTAGCCGGCACTGTCGCGATGCCGAACGTATCACGCGCCCAAACGGCCACATTGAAAATGCAGGGCTCATGGGGCGCCAAAGACATCTTCAACGAGATGGCGCAGGATTACGTCGAGCGCGTCAACAAGATGGCCGGCGGACGGCTCAAGATCGACTATCTCGTCGGCGGCGCGGTGGTGCATCCATTCCAGGTGTTCGATGGCGTGCACGGTGGCCAGATCGATGCGGCGCATACGGTGCCCGTGTACTGGTACGGCAAGCACAAAGCGGCATCGCTGTTCGGCACCGGCCCGGTGTTCGGCTTCAATGCCAACGAGGGCCTCGGCTGGATTTATAATGGCGGCGGCAAGGAGCTCTACGAGGAACTGCAGACGCAAATCCTCAAGGTGAACATCAAGAGCTTCTTCGCGGCCCCCATGCCGACCCAGCCGCTCGGCTGGTTCAAGAAGCCGATCACCTCGGCCGATCAGCTCAAAGGCCTCAAGTACCGCACCGTCGGCCTCGCGGCGGATCTGTTCCAGGCAATGGGCGCCTCGGTCGCGCAGTTGCCCGGCGGCGAAATCGTTCCCGCGATGGAGCGCGGCGTCATCGACGGCTTCGAGTTCAACAACCCGACGTCGGATCGCAGATTTGGCGCCCAGGACGTTGCCAAGAACTACATGCTCGGCAGCCACCATCAGGCAACCGAGTACTTCGAGATCATGATCAACCGCACCAAGTTCAATGCGCTGGCGCCTGAGCTGCAGGCGATCCTCCAGTACGGCGCGGAAGCCGTATCGTCGGCCAATGAGTGGAAGGCCTACGACTACTACTCGAGGGATCTTCAGGAACTGATCACCAAGGACAAGGTCAACGTCCTGCGTACGCCACAGTCGGTCCTCGATGCTCAGATCAAGGCATGGGACGGCCTCGTCGAGACGCTGGCGAAGGACCCCTTCATGAAGAAGGTGATGGACTCGCAGAAGGAGTGGGTCCGTCGCGTGGTGTACTACAACCAGATGAACGCGACCGACTTCCGCGGTGCCTTCGAGCACAACTTCCCCGGCGTCCTGAAGCTCTAGTCACTGCCGAAACGGTAGACGATGTCATGACGAAGTGTCGGGTGGCGTGCAACCGCGCCGCCCGACATTTTGCCGGCCGATGCGACGGACCGCAGTGGACTAGATGCGCTCATGAAAAATTTTCTCTTCTTCATCGACTCGCTCAGCACCTGGGTGGGTAAGGCCTTCGCCTGGCTCATCCTCGTCTTGACGCTGGGTGTCAGTTACGAGGTTCTCGTCCGCTACGCGTTTCGTGCGCCAACGACATGGGCGTTCGACTTCAGCTACATCAACTACGGTGCGATGTTCCTGATGGCCGGCGCCTACACGCTCTCGCGCGGTGGCCATGTCCGCGCGGACGTGGTGTACCGGTTCTTCAAGCCGCGTACGCAGGCGAGCATCGATCTCGTGCTCTACATCATCTTCTTCCTGCCGGCGGTTGCCGCGCTGATCTATGCGGGATGGAACTATGCGAGCTTATCCATCCGCTTCAAGGAAGTGAGCATCTTCAGTCCTGCGGGTATCCCGATCTTTCCGCTGAAGGCCCTCATCCCCGCGACCGGCGTTCTGCTGCTGCTGCAGGGCATCGCCGAGATCATCCGCTGCGTCATCTGCATCCGGGAGGGGGAATGGCCACAGCGGCTCCATGACGTGGAAGAGACCGAGAGCGTCGTCTTCAAGGAGATGCAAGCCGAACAGCAGGGGACCGCAGCCCCCACTTCTTCCAAGGGGGCGTGAGCATGTCTGATCCCGCAGTTGGCATGTTGATGCTGGGGCTGTTCGTCTTCGTCATCATGCTCGGTTTTCCGATCGCCTTCACGTTGATCGCGATGGGCGTCGGCTTCGGCTACTACGCGTATTTCGATCCTGCCCAGGCGTTCTTCGAGAACCGTGTATTCACACTGCTCGTGCAGAAGACGTTCGAGGTGACATCGAACGATACGCTGATCGCGGTGCCCCTCTTCCTGTTCATGGGATACCTCATAGAACGGGCGAACATCCTCGATCGATTGTTCTACGCACTCCAGCTCTCCATGGCACGCGTGCCGGGCGCGCTCGCCGTGGCGACGATGATCACCTGCGCGATGTTCGCGACCGCAACCGGCATCGTCGGCGCCGTCGTGACACTGATGGGGCTGCTGGCGCTGCCGGCGATGCTCCGCGCTGGCTATGACATCAAGCTGTCGACGGGCGTGGTGTGCGCGGGCGGCTGTCTCGGCATTCTGATCCCGCCGAGCATCCTGCTGATCGTGTATGCCGCGACCGCCGGCGTCTCCGCCGTCAAGCTCTATGCGGCGGCGTTTTTCCCTGGCCTCCTGCTCGCGGCACTCTACGTCGCCTACATCATCATCCGCGCGATCATCAATCCGGCGCTGGCACCGAAACTGCCGAAAGAGCAGACGGACGTGCCGAAGATCGTCGTCCTGAAGGCGCTGGCAACGTCCTTCTTGCCGCTCGCCATCCTGATCTTCTGTGTGTTGGGGGCAATCCTCTTCGGTCTTGCGACGCCGTCCGAGGCCGCTGCGGCGGGCGCGCTCGCGAGCCTCTTCCTTGCGGCTGTCTACGGTGCGCTCAACTATGAAATGCTGAAGGAGTCTGTCTATCTGACGGCGCGTGCGTCGGCGATGGTCTGCTATCTCTTCATCGGATCGTGGACGTTCGCATCGGTGTTCGCGCTGCTGGGCGGCCAGCAACTCGTCGAGGATTTCATTCTCGGCCTGAACCTGTCGCCGATCCAGTTCCTGCTGCTGACCCAGACGATCATCTTCCTGCTCGGCTGGCCGCTGGAGTGGACCGAGATCATCGTCATCTTCGTCCCGATCTTCCTGCCGTTGCTCGACAGCTTCAAGGTCGACCCGCTCTTCTTCGGCATCCTGGTGGCGTTGAATACCCAGACGGCCTTCAACACCCCGCCGGTGGCGATGGCGGCGTTCTACCTCAAAGGTGTTGCGCCGCCGGAGGTCGAGCTGTCGCACATCTTCCGCGGCGCGTTGCCGTTCGTCGGGATGGTGTTCATCACCATGTTCCTCGTATACGTGTTTCCAGGCATCGCGCTGTGGCTTCCCGATTACCTCTACACCGCGCGTTAACAGGCGGACGAGGATGAGGCAGGCAACATGAGCAGACCGGCAGATCTTGGCGTGGCAGATGCAGCGGCGGCGATCCGGGAAGGACGCATCTCGTCGCTGGAACTCGTCGAGGACTGCCTGCGTCGCATCGAGGAAGTGGACGACGCCATCCAGGCGTGGGCTTTCCTCGATGCGGACCACGCGCGCCGCCAGGCTCGCGCGGCTGACGAGCATCGCATGGCGGGCCGCACGCTCGGCCCGCTGCACGGCGTGCCTGTCGGTATCAAGGACCTGTTCGACACGTCGGACTATCCGACCGAGTTCGGTTCCGCGTTGTGGAAGGGGCGCGCGCCGCGTCATGATGCGGTGGCGGTTGCGCGGCTGCGTGCGGCGGGGGCGGTCATTCTCGGCAAGACGGTGACGACCGAGTACGCCTATTTCCACCCCAACAAGACACGTAACCCGCATGATCCGACGCGGACGCCGGGCGGCTCATCGAGCGGTTCAGCGGCAGCGGTCGCGGCCGGCATGGTCCCAGCGGCGATTGGATCGCAGACTAACGGCTCAGTGGTCCGCCCGGCCGCCTTCTGCGGTGTCGTCGGGTTCAAGCCGACACATGGGTTGATCTCTCGGACCGGCGCGATGTTGCTTTCGCGGTCACTCGATCATGTCGGTGTGTTCGCGCGGTCGGTGACGGACGCGGCGCTGCTTGCGGACGTGCTCGCGGGCTACGACGAGGACGATCCGGACACGCGGGCGATCGCGAGCCCTTTGCTCGCATCGACCGCCGCCGACGAACCGCCACTGCCTCCGCGCTTTGCGTTCGTGAAGGGGCCTGCGTGGAAGGCAGCCGAGCCTTTCCTTGACGAGGCGTTCGCGGAGCTGGTCGCGGCGCTCGGTGATAACGTGGAGGCCGTCGAACTGGGCAGTTCGTTCGAGCGGGCGATCACGTTCCAAGGTGTCGTCATGGCGAGCGAGATGGCGCACAATTTCCGCCGCGACCTCGCGCAAGGTGGAGATGTCCTGAGCCCCGCGCTGCGCGAGCTGTTGACCCGCGGCCAGAAGATCAGCGCCTTCGATTACCTCGAAGCGGCATCGGCATCGGAAGGTTTCAATCAGGGGCTCGATGATGTGTTCAATGAATACGATGCGATCCTGACAGCCGCCGCGCCCGGCGAGGCGCCGGTCGGCATGCCGACCGGCAACCCGGTGTTCTGCTCGGCGTGGACGTACCTCGGCACGCCCGCTGTGTCGCTGCCGCTGCTGGAGGGACCGAACGGAATGCCGGTCGGCGTACAGCTCATCGGCCGGCGCGGCAACGACGCGCGTCTTCTGCGCACTGCGCGCTGGCTGTCGCAGTACCTCGCCAAGGGCGCAGGGCGCGCGACACGCAAGCCATCCACTCGATCGGCTTCAAGCCGAAAGGGGAGACAAAGGGGATCCAAATGACCAACTTCGTCACCGGCGTCATCGGCATTGCCTCGGTCGCGGCGTTCCTCACCTTCATGCTGGTGTGGGTTCCGGCACCGCCGCTGATCATCATCGTTGTGTTGGTGTTGGGGCTGCTGGTCGTCGACTTCGTCCAGTCGCTGCGCTCGAACGGCAATGGTGGATCATGAGAAGAGGCACCTTGGCCGAGGAGCCTTGTGCACTTTGATTGATTTGACAGCGCGCGAACGCTGTTGTCGCCGGCACGATCCGCGTGTAGCTTTACCCTGATGGTATATTGATGTTTGCCGATCCTCTCCGCCGGGTCATTTCATGCCGGCGGTAGTATCTGTCGAGGCTGTGTGTAGTGCGTACTCGAACCGATCGCGAGAACGGGCCGAACCGTCGTGTATGTGACAGGTCGCAGG
This sequence comes from uncultured Hyphomicrobium sp., assembly GCA_964557265.1. Classification (GTDB taxonomy): domain Bacteria; phylum Pseudomonadota; class Alphaproteobacteria; order Rhizobiales; family Hyphomicrobiaceae. The sequence continues at coordinate 458 of CAZKZT010000012.1, read as the reverse complement.
GGCGAGATGCGCCTCCTCTGGCCTGCGGTCCGCGCTTGGCGTTTGCCATTTCGATGCCCCTGATCTCGATGTCCGGCGACGCCGTTGGCGGCAGGGGGTGCCGATGAGCGCTGGCCTTCCGCGTCAGGGTGAGCGCCCCGAGGCAGCGGCGGCTTCTGCCGCGCCTGAGCCGTTCGATCACAACTCGCTCCAGCGTCACGGAAATGCCGCATCTTCGAGTGCTGATGGCAGGGCTCGGGAAGCTATCCGCAGTGCCGACAGATCCCTTGGTCTGAGACGGTCTCCCGAGTCTCTGCCGGTGCACCCGGAAGAGACCTCGACCTGGAGCCCGCGGCCGCTAACGGTCGATGAGCTCCGGGCACGCTTCCGGGAGAGCGCAGGCGTTCCGCCGCGCTCGATGCCTGGGACACCGGTCGATCGGCTGGGCAGACGCCTCACCGATTTCGACCTCGATGAGC
>CAZKZT010000011.1:0-21450 GCA_964557265.1 uncultured Hyphomicrobium sp. | reverse complement strand
AAACTGAGAACCCCTTGCACAGGGCCGCCGTTGGCGAGAATGGCCTGTTTCAGCATGTCGTTCCGGCCGACGACGGGGATAGCCGATCATCCACCTCAACCCGGCTGACGATCGCGCCGAAGCTTCCAACAGCTCGCGTTCATGATGTTCCCGAAACGTCGGGGATGCGCAAATTGACACCTACCGCAAGACGAGCGCCGGAAAGCACCCAGCGTCACGGGCCCGATAAAACGAGCGAAACATTCTGGCCACCGAAGCCGAACGAGTTCGACAGTACGGTCGTTATCTGTGCATCCCTGGCAACGTTCGGCACAACATCAAGCGGTATCTCGGGGTCCGGCATGTCGTAGTTGATTGTCGGCGGCAGCTTTCCGGTCCGCACGGCCATCAGCGAGAACACCGCTTCAATCGCTCCGGCTGCCGACAGCGTGTGGCCAATCATGGATTTATTCGAGCTGACAGGCGTGCGCGCCAGATGATCTCCGAGTACGGCCCGGAGCGACAGATACTCCATCTTGTCATTCTCTGGTGTGCTGGTGCCATGTGCATTTACATAGTCGACCTCTTCCGGCTCGATACCAGCATCCGTCAGGGCCTTGCTGATCGCGCCGATGATCGCTGTCCCGTCCGGCTTCGAGCGGGTGCGATGATAGTCATCAGCCTGCTCGCCGCATCCTCGCACGAAGCCGAGGATGCGCGCGCCGCGCGCCTTCGCGCGATCGTAGTCCTCAAGAATGAGTGCGCCGGCGCCTTCAGCCATGACGAAGCCGTCGCGATCCTTGGAGAACGGCCGCGAGGCTTTCTCGGGCGTACCGTTTCGCGTGGAGAGCGCGGATAGCAAGATGAATCGTATCAGCGCCTCGATCTGGACGGAGCTGTCGGTGCCGATGCACAATGCTGCGTCGGCCTGCCTCCGACGGATTGCCTCGACGCCGAGCTGAATCGCCGACGCACCTGATGCGCAAGCGGTAGATATGGACATCGGCAATCCACGTGTGCCGAACCGATCGGCGAGATGATCGGCGACGCTGCCAAATTGGAAAAGGCGCGCCATATCCTCGTGCTTGCGGCATCGCGCGGCGGCGAGCAGGCGCTGGTAACCGGCGAGTTCGCAGTCGCTGATTTCGTCCCACAGCAACTTGCGTTGCGGCCATTCCAGCTCTGCTGGCGGCGTGGCGAGATAGAGCGGCCCGGGAAAAGCACCCAGTGTGGCGATATTGGCCTCGGCGACGGCTTCCTCGCCCGCCGCAACCGCCATGGCCATGGTGAGAGCGGGGGCGGTATAGGGGGAGGCCATCAGATAGTCGACAGTTCCGGCGATGGTTGTGCGCAGACCATCGGTCGGAAAGCGCGTGATCTGTCGGATACCCGAGAGCCCCTGAGTAAGCCGCGACCAGCTCTCATCCTTGCCTTGTCCAAGCGATGTAACGAGCCCACAGCCTGTGATGGCGACCAGCGGCCGGCCGAGCTTGTCACGAACCTCAGATCCCATCTCTGCCTCGCGCGGGAATTCTGTCGATGACCGCTACGCCCTCGCCGCGATCATGTCCGACACCAGTTACGATGATGCGCCCCACCGGGCCGGCTCCGCCGGAGTCGTCGCCTGCCAAGGCGCGGGATACGCGGCCTGAATGCTGAGCAAGAGCGGCCAGTGCGATCCCTGCGGGAAAGTGGGCTTCCACCGCATGACCTAGCAGGTTCCCATAGGGCCACGCGTAGTCGATCTGCCCGCGGCGCTTCAGCTCATCGAGAAAAGCGAGCTCCGCATCTGTCACCGATGCGACGCCGCTGGCACCGCTGAACACTGCCGCGGCACCTTGAGCCATCGCTCCGTCGATGCGAGAGGCCACACGCGCCAGCGGATTGGCTCCAGCACCGGCCTCTCGGCGAACACGATCCGTTTCGACTGCCGTCACGCGCGCATAAGCGCGCGCCGCGCGTCTCTCCGCATGGCGCCGTTGCTCAAAGACCAGGAATGCTCCAACGCTGCCCGGGATGAACCCGCCACCCCGCAGTGCCCGCCGTTCGATGCGCTCGAAGGGATGACGCCACAGATTGTGACCAAGCTCATAGCCAAGCAGCAGATCCTCGCGCTCGGCATTGACGGCGCCACCCACGAGACACAGTTCCGATTGCCCCGCTGTGATCCGCCTGAACGCATTGTCGATTGCCGAGAGCCCCGCCATCTCCTCGCCCATGAAGGTGCGCGATGAGTTGGTGACATGATGAACGATCGAGATGTTGCCAGCGAGCAGGTTCGAGAGCTGCGCAAGAAACAAGGTCGGGCGTAGAGCACTCGGCAGGATCTGATTGGCGCGCAGCGGCGCGCTGTCCGGAGCGCCGCTCATCTCGAGCACGCGGCAATCAACGACAGTGTCGCGCTCGCCGCTACCCGCAGCGACAACGAGGTCCATTCGATCGAGTAGCTCGGCGCATCCCTTGAGCCGCGCGTCCTCCAGCGCAAGCCCCGCGGCATACACGCCGAGGCGCTGCCATCCTTCCATCTGCCGCTGATCGCTGTTCTTGGGAATCTGCTTGGAGAGCGTCAACGACACGAGTGGATGGACTGGGTATGGTGCGAACCTCGTCTCATCGACGCGAGCGACGCAGGGCTTCTCTCCCGACAGAAAGCCGACATGACATTCCGCACCCTCACCGAGCGAGCTGACCAGTCCGACTCCGGTGATCCATACTTCGTCGTGTTGGTCGTTCGCGGACATCAGGCCGGCTCCGTGGATAGAGCCAAGCATACATTCTGGCCGCCAAACCCGAACGAGTTCGACAGCACCGTCGTCACGGCAGCATCTCGCCGGACATTAGCGACCACATCGAGGGGGATATCAGGATCGCCGATGTCATAGTTGATCGTCGGCGGCAGCGTTCCCGTCTGCATCGTCATCACCGAGAACACGGCCTCGACGGCGCCGGCCGCGATCAACGTATGCCCGATCATCGATTTGTTGGAGCTTATGGGCACCTCGCGGATACGATCGCCGAGCACGGCTCTAAGGGACACATACTCCATTTTGTCATTCTCCGGCGTACTGGTGCCGTGCGCGTTGATGTAGTCGATGGACTCGGGAGCGAGGCCACCATCGTCAAGCGTCTTGCGAATTGCGCCGATGATGGCAGCCCCGCTCGGCTCCGAGCGGGTGCGGTGGTAGTGATCCGCCTTCTCTCCGCAGCCGCGGACGATACCGATAATGCGAGCGCCACGCGCCACCGCCCGGTCGTAGTCCTCCAGGACGAGTGCGCCAGCGCCTTCCGCCATGACGAACCCGTCGCGGTCCTTGGAGAATGGCTTCGATGCCCCCTCGGCAGGGTCATTTCTGGTCGAAAGTGCGGAGAGCAGAGAAAAGCGTATGAGCCCTTCCGGATGCACGGTCGCATCCGTCCCGATGCAGAGCGCAGCATCGAGATCGCCGCGACGGATGGCCTCCGCTGCCAGTTGAATGGTTGTTGCCCCGGATGCACAAGCCGTACAGACAGAGAGCGGCGCGCCGCGCGTGCCGAATTTCTCCTGCAGGCGAGCAGCAATGCTGGCAAACCGCACATGCCGCGCCATGTCGCCAAACGCCCCGCCGCGCGCGGCAGAAAGAAGCCGGGCATAGCCGTGTTCCGGCGCGCCGCTCCCCGCAGCGTACAGCGCCCGCAGGTGCGGCCATTCGAGCTCGGAAGGTGGTGTTGCAATGATGAGGCGGCCCGGAAATGCACCGCTGTTACCGATCTCGGCTTGTACGATCGCTTCGTGTGCGGCCGCCTCAGCCATGGCTGTCGAGAGATCGGCGGCGGAATAGGGAGCGTCACTCAGTCCATCGACAGTACCGGCAATCGTCGTCTTGAGCCCGTCGGTAGGAAAGCGCGTGATCGGCCGGATGCCGGATTGTCCCGACGTCAATCTGGACCAGTTGTCGCGCACGCCCTGCCCCAGGCACGTGATGACACCAATGCCGGTGATGGCGACGAGCGGGCGACCCCTATGATCCCGACGCGCCTTAGCCACGAGATGCCTCCTCGACCGCCTCGACAAGGCCGAGAGCCTCGCCGCAATCGTGTCCGAGGCAGGTCACCAGAATCTGGCGGCAGGTGACACCAGGATCCATGGTGCTCTCAGTGTCATCGCACGGCGGATAGAAAGACCGCTTCGATAGCGTCAGCGCTGCCAGTGCCATTCCAGTGACGAAATGTGCCTCGATGCCGTGGCCCAGCCTGGTGCCGTAAGCACGCACAGGTGACAGAGCATTATTCAGCTCTTCCAGAAAGCGGCGTTCTTCGCGGGTTGCAGGCTCGACGCCGCTGGCCCCGCTCAGGACGGCGAGCCTGCCGCCGCCATCAACAAGAGGAGCCAGCGTCTCGAACAACGAGCGCATAGCGTCGGCGGCTGTGCCCGGCGCGCGGGACGACTGATCGGAAACCACCGCCGCGATGCTGGCGTAAGGCTTGGCACCACGATTGGCAGCGTGCCCGGGAGATTCGAGCACGAGGAATACGCCTATGCTCCCAGGAACCATGCCGCCTCCCGCCTCCTCTCGCGACCACACGCCGCGATGGCCGCCGCGGAGAAGCGAGGCGCCGAGTTCAAGATTGAGCAGGAGGTCTTCGCGCTCGGCGTTGAGTGCGCCGCCGACGAGCATCAGCTCGCTCTGGCCGCCGTCGAGACGTCGCACCGCATCCTCGATTGCGGCCACACCTGCCATTTCCTCGCCCTTGAAGGTTCGCGAGGAGCCTGCCGCCTTGTGCACGATCGAGATGTTCCCGGCGAGCAGGTTGGAAAGCTGGCCAAGGTAGAGCGTCGGCCTCAGGCCCGTTGCGAGCTGGTGATTGAGCGCGCCGCTCGGGGCTCCGCCGGCATGAAGCGTCTCGAGAATTCTCGCGTCCAGCACCAGATCGCGCTCGCCGTTTCCGGCCGCGATCGTCAGATCGATCTTATCGAGGAGTTCGGGCGCACCAGCAATGCCTGCATCGGTGAGTGCAAGACCGGCGGCGTAGACACCGATCCGCTGCCAGCGCTCCATCTGACGCTGATCCGATGTTCGGGGAATCTGCTTTGAAAAGTCGATTTCAGCCAGCGGATGCAAGGAATAGGGCGCATATCGCGCATCATGGATGTTTGCGGTCGGCGCTATGCCTTGTCCCAGATGATGCCAGTGCGCTTCCGCACCTTCACCGAGCGAGCTGACAAGTCCGATCCCTGTGATCCATGCCTCTGTGCGTCGAAGAGCCATGTCAGCCATGTGGCTCCACAAGCAGGCCGAGGCGGGCTCCTTCCCTGCGCACGTGCTGTTGGAGTGCCTCGTTGGGGAATGCAACGCTACGCATGATCAGCTGCGCATCGGCCACATCACGTTCTTCATGACGTATATGAGCGTCAACTACCGCATAGCCGGAGCCATCGTGAATGCGAACCGCCTGCACGAACAATTTTTGTCCGGGCGACACGAATGCGCGAAAGTTCGCCTTCTTCACACCCGCAAAGAAGGGCATTCGCGAGAACCCATCGATAGCGAGCACGAGGTAGCCGGAGGCCTGCGCCATGGTTTCCAGCAGCAGGACGCCGGGCATCACCGGGTAGCCAGGAAAGTGGCCTTCAAATACAGGGCTGGCATAGGGCACCTGCGCAGAAGCAGTGACCGACGACACGGCAAGGTCGAGCCGTTCCACGCGATCCAGCATCTGAAAGTATTCAAGGTGCATGACGAAACGCAATCACGCCTCGACCGCGGATCCGGCCGTCTGATCGATGTAGCTGCAGAGGTTGCGAAGGACGAAGTACATGTCGCCATCGTATCCGCCCTGCACGTTCTGCAACCAATCCTCCACAGGCAACCTGATCTCGAACGTCTTGTCGATCTCGAACACGACATCAAGGAAGCCGAGGCTGTCGACTTCGAGGTCCTTCATCACATGGCTATCGGGGGTAATCTTCTCGATTGGCACATCGCTTGTGCTGGCGATGATCCGTGCGACAGTTTCAAAAGTTGATGGCATCTCTGCTATCCACGTCTCGAATGGCTGATGCGAACCGCGCAGTACCGTTCCCCTCCTTCCGCGGAAGGCCGGGAGCGACTGCGGCGTCGGCTCGTCTCTCCTAGCAAGACGGCGATCGAGATGACTTAACCAAAGTCAAGACGGGGCCACGCCAGTTTGGATATCGATCCACGCACCAAGCGCGATCAAAACAACGAGCCCAGCAGAGACAATGGATCGCTTACGCGAACTCCGGATCGGCCAGACCGAAATGCTGTCACGGCGGATCGATGCCGACGACGTTGCGGCATTTGCCCGTCTATCCGGAGACTACAACGAGCTTCACCTCGATGAGGAGTTCGCCGCGCGCACGGAATTCTCGGCGCGGGTCGTTCACGGATTTCTGCACGCAAGCCTGCTGTCCGCTCTGATCGGCACCCGGCTTCCTGGTCGTGGCGCGCTTTACGTTTCCCAGGCTCTCGAGTTCACGCGCCCTGTTTTCATCGGCGACACCGTAGAAGCCCGCGCAACAGTCGAGAAGATCGACGAGGACACCCGGCTCGTCACTCTGGGAACTCAGATCCATAAGGCCGATGGCACCTGCGTGCTGAAAGGTACGGCTCTCGTCAAGGTTCTGCGTTTGACGGAGCCCATGCCCATCAAGACAAGAGAACCGGCAATGCCGGGTATCCGTCTTTTGGAAGGCCGCACCGCACTCGTCACCGGGGGATCGCGAGGCATAGGGCGTGCCATTGCTCGCTTGCTGGCTGCGCAGGGAGCCGTCGTCTGGATCAACTATCTTCGCAGTAAAGGAGCGGCAGAAAGTCTTGAGAGGGAAATAGCCGCCAGCGGCGGGATTTGTCATCTGATCAAGGCCGACGTGACGAATGAAGCCGATGTGCATCAGCTCGCAGAGACAATCAGAAGTCGAGGTGGTCTCGACATTCTTGTCCATAATGCGGGGCCATGGATCAAGTCTGCATCCTTCAGTGATCTGTCCTGGAGCGACATGAGTACGGCGCATGAGGACATTGTAGGCAGTGCCTTCCGTGTGACAAAGGCGCTGCTGTCTGAACTCAAGCAAAGCCAGGGCAAGATCATCACCATACTCTCATCGGCTGCACTCGGCAGGACGGCTCACAACTGGTTGCCCTATGTTGCCGCTAAAGCGGCACTCTCCGCCATGAGTAAGAACCTGGCGCAGGAGATCGGGCCGCACGGCGTGACGGTAAACATGATATCGCCTTCTATGGTCGAAACCGATCTCACAGCCGGCGTCCCCGATCGCGTGCGACAGGCGATGATATCGCGCACGCCATTACGCAGATTGGCCACAGTCGACGACATTGCGGGCGCCGTACTCCTTCTGGCATCGCCATACGCCTCGTTCATCAGCGGTGCGAATCTGCTGGTGACGGGCGGCGAGACAATGACCTGAGGCAGGACGTGGCACTGTCGACGGAGACTGCGATGCCCAAAGCGAAGGATGCGTTCACTGATCGCGCCTCGCGTGATGACAACCTCGCCGGCCTCATCAATGAGGCTGCGGGGAACGCACGCCGGCGGGTGTCGCCACGCGATATAGATTGGACAACTGTATCACCGGCCGCTGTCACGAGCCTGTTTTCAGCGCTTTCAGGGCGGAAGTTGGCGCCGCCGCGCGATCTTGTCGATGCGCTGCTTCTGGCTGGTCACACAGTGCCGCCCGAGTGTGTGTGGTCTCTCGAACAGCGCGCGCTCAACGAGCTCAATCGCGGCACCGCCGTTCCTTCCAATATTGCAGAGGATCTTTCGCGACCATCGGAGCGCGAGCATATTGCACCGGAGATTGCCAAGGCTCTCGTAACCGGACTGGCGTCGCGCGGTACTGATGCCGAGGCGTGCGCTCTTGGCCTGCAACTCTGGCGCTCAGTCCCTCAAGCTCTCTCGCCCGTCCGAACCCGCCTGCCTTCTCATCTTGCTGCTTTGCCGCCATTGCGGATACGCCTCACAGGCTTCTCGACCACCGAGATGCTGGCAGCCGATTTGGTTCCGGCTTTCGGCTCCATTGGTCGCAATGCGCAGATATCCCAATCCGCTTTCGGCAATGCGCTCGCGACACTGCTGAAGCCGGATGCCGAGGCCGACGTGCACATTGTCCTGCTCGATTTTGACGGCTTGGCCATGCGCGATTGGCGCCTGCCGGCGGCGACGCTTCATAGCCGATTGATCGAGCAGGTCGAAAATCTCGGTAGCGCACTCGCCGCCTTCGCCTCCCGCTCGCCAAAGCCGCTGCTGATCAATTCCATACCCGCGCCCTCTGTGCCGACGGTTGGTTTACTCGACGGTCGGCATCCTTCGGGCGTGCGCCACGCGGTACATCTGATCAACGAGAGATTGCTCACGGCGTCGGCGCAGAATGGCAAGATTATCGTCATCGATTCCGACCAGGCCCTTGCCGACATTCCCGCCAGCCGCCATCGCGATCCCAAGCTCTGGTTCTACGGCCGCGTGGCGTACTCTGCCGAAGCAAACCGTGCCATCGCGTCGGCTTTCGCCCAAGCTTGTGCGCTTTTCTCGCGCGGTCCTGCCAAGGTTATCGCACTCGATCTCGACAACACGCTTTGGGGCGGCACGTATGGCGAGGATGGTATCGAGCGCCTTGCCTGCGGCGAGGATTATCCTGGCAATGCCTTTCAGGCATTACAGCAGGAGTGCCTGCGCCTGAAGCAGCAGGGATTTTTGCTCGCCGTGCTCAGTAAAAACAATCCAGACGCCATCACCGTGTTCGAGCGTCACCCGGGGATGCTGCTGAAGCCATCGGATTTCGCGGCAATAGCGATCAACTGGGAGCCCAAACCTCAGAACATTCGCCGGATCGCCAGCGAGCTGAACCTGGGCCTCGACAGCTTCATCTTTCTTGATGACAGTCCGCATGAACGCGAAGCCATGCGCCGGCTGGCACCGGAGGTTATTGTTGCGGAGGTTCCAGCTGATCCGGCCCGGCGACCGTTCTGGTTGCGGCAACTCACCTGCACGTGGCCGATCCAGCTCACCGATGAGGACGAGCGCCGCACGGAAATGTATGTGGCAGAGCGGCAGAGTCGCGATTTCAGGAACTCGGCGGCCAGCGTGGAGGATTATCTTCGCGGGCTTCAGCAGCGCCTAACGGTCTCCCCGGTCGGTCCCGATACTGTGACGCGCGTCGCGCAGCTTCACCAGCGCACAAATCAGTTCAATTTGACCACGCGGCGATTGAGCGAGGCGGACGTGGCTGTCTATGTCGATCATCCCGAGAAGGGCCTCGCGATTGTCGGTCGGGTTGCGGACAAGTTCGGTGATCACGGCATCGCAATAGCCGCAACAGTGTCGATCGAAGGCTCGCACGCGGAAATCGGAACATTTCTGATGAGCTGCCGCGTCTTCGGTCGCGAGATCGAGCGGGCCTTTCTGGCAACCCTGCTTCTTGCTCTGGCCAAGCGAGGATTGGTACGCGTGACGGCACAGTTCGTCCCGACCCGTAAAAATAGCATGGCGCGCGACTTTTATCGGGATAACGGCTTCTCATTCATTGGAGACGATGGCAGCGCCTCATCCTGGGCGTTTGATCTTGGCACGCAGCCGCTGCCGCAGTCCCAGTTCGTCGCAACAGAACTTGAGGCATGAACGAGCATGAGGGCGCAGCGATCAAACATTTCCTATCCATTACTCGCCACCATATTCGAGGACGTGTTCCAGCACACGGACCCTCTCACGCCAACAACATCGCCGAATGATGTCGCGAGATGGGATTCTCTCCAGCACATTGCGCTTGTTCGAGAGATCGAGGCGACATTCGCCGTCGATCTCTCTCTGGATGAAATGATGGAAATACGCACGGTCGGTGATATCGAAGCAATACTGCAGCGGCGCGGTGTGTAGTTCAGCAGATCGATCAAACGTAGAGCGCGCCTGCGGCGCCATGCACGAATCCGTTCGCGAATGTGGCAGATGGGCAGATGTCGCGGCTCAGCATGAAAGCCTCGTCGGCATCCCGGCGACCATCAAGCACGGCGCGGAAGAGCTGAGCCACGGCAACCATGTCGCATGTGTGTGGTGACAACCGTAGCGACGAGACGCCGATGTTGATCAAATCGCCAACTTCCCTCAGCAGATTGCAGAAAGCGTATGAAAGCGTCTGGACGCCATTGATGGTCAAGAATGGTTCGTGGTCGAGCGTCTCCACGATCATCCCATCCGCGTTCCGATCGCAAACGAATTGGCATGAGTCCTTCGAATGACCGTACACGCGCGCATGATAGCAGCGTGCGGAGATGGCAAGTGGCGTACGCCCGAAAGCCCAGACCTCGATCGTGACGTCCGGTATGGCAGCGGCAATAGCCTCGATCGACGATCTCGGCAGCTCCGGCGGCAGCGCAACAAGACGGGCGCCACGGCTGGCCAGAAAATTGAGCGTGCCTTCATTGTATACGTTGACGAACGGGCCGATGGCGTGCGGACGCCCGGCTACTGCCGGAAACAGAGACACGTCGTTGACCTCGATCATATGCCTCCCATTGAGGAGCTCCGCATCATGCCGTGTCTCACGTCTCAGCGTCGGCAAGGCGAGCGAGCTGAGAAGAACCTCCTTCCCGGCGCGTTCCAGGCGTTCGATGACGTCGGGCAGGACGTCGGCCAGGAAGACTTGCCGCTTCGAGCAGACCACCTCGCCGATGCATACGTGGTCGACTGGTGCTTCGTCCGCAATACGGAAGTAGAAGTCGCGCCAGCGATCGGCCGGCCAGTTGAACAGCACAGGCCCAAGGGTCAATGTCGCGCTCTGCATAGCCTGCACTCCTTCGTGACGCCTAGCGCCATGTCTTGACGTACGCTCCGCACGTCGCGCTCTGCCCCTCGCTCAACTGGATGAGTGTCCCGAGGGGGATCTCGGCGTCGCTTGCCATCGCATCCAATGCCGCACGGAAGGTCTGGACGACAGCCTTCGTATATGCGCGGCTGCGCTGTCGCCCTTCTATTTTGAACGCTTTGACGCCGGCCCGCGACAAAGCTGGCAGAAGCTTGCTCGCGTCGAGACTGACGCCATCTTCGAATATATGGCCCACCATACCTTCCGCGCGGAAGGCGCCCTTGCATAGTGTGGGGTAGGCCGCTGGCTTGTTCGCAGGTATGCGGTTGATCGTGAAATCTCCGAGGCGTGTCACGAAGTCCCCGTTTACCTCGTTATAACTGACGTGACTCGGTGGCGAGCACACGCCGTGCATGTTGGGAGAACGACCGGTGACGTAGGAGGATAACGAGCATCGACCCTCTTCCATCACGCATAGACCACCGAAGACGAACACTTCAGTCTCGCAAGAGATGGCGGCATTGATGTCGGCGATCTCGGCAACGCTCAATACGCGAGGTAGAACGACGCGCTTCACGCCGAATGTCTCGGTGTAGAAGCGGATGGCCTCGGGGCTCGCGGCCGCAGCTTGAACGGAAAGGTGCAAGCGCAGGTCGGGATGACGCTCCGCCGCGTAGGACAACAAGCCGATATCGGCGAGGATGACGGCATCGGCGCCGAGGCTCGCAGCATCGTCGATCGCGCGATGCCACAGCGCCGCATCGCCAGCCCGCGGGAACGTGTTGACCGCGATGAAGACTTTGCTGTTCCGCCGATGCGCATATTCGATCGAGGCCGCCATGTCCGAGCGGCTGAAGTTCAGCCCTGGGAAATTGCGGGCATTGGTTTCATCCTGGAAGCCGCAATACACGGCATGAGCGCCGGCTTCCACGGCGACGCGCAGCGCAGGAGGCGTGCCGGCTGGACAGATCAACTCCAGATCGTTTGCGGCTGCTGCTATCATTGGCGAAGCCGCTCATCGTGCATCTGGCCCTTCCGGAGCGACTCATCCGCCAGCATTCCCCGCAGCAGCCGTCCTGGCTCGCGAAGCCACAAGCCCACCAGCGCAACGGCCTCCCGCAGGAGGTCGATCTCGGCAGAATCAACCGCGTTGCGAAGCGCAAGGATCGCGGCAATGTCACCTGTTACGATTATCTCTCTCGAGAAGAACAACGCATCGCCATCGGCCTCGCCATCAACGAGCCTCATGAGCGCCGCCAACGTCCCACCTATTCGCGCGTGCAACGATCGCTCATCCAATTCGCGACGCAGACGCACGTCCACCACGCCGTTGCGCAGCTCGATCTCTATGGCGAATGGCACATCGCTCGGATCTATACTGAAGCGCAATAGATTAGGCCGATCAATCCGCGTCATCATATCGGGATGACGCGCGACGATATTTCTCGCGAGCTGCTGCAGGAAAATTTCTAGTGGCAGCAGAGGCAGCGGGCGTAATGCCGAAGAGATTGCATCCGGCACGCGAAAATCACGCTTTAATGAGAAAGTGAGCATGGTGTCTCCACATACGCCCGCTGCCATACGCGAGGCATCTTCCATTAGCTCATGTCGCGGGAAGAGCACTTAACCAAAGTCAAGGCACGTTGATTGGCCGTTCGATATTTCTGCGCGTGTCTCGCCGGGAGTGATCATGTCCTTTCGCGAATTGCCACCCTTTCGCGATCTACGCGCGTTTCTTGGGTTTCTGGAGACCTCAGCCTCGTTGGTGAAGGTCGATGCGCCCGTCTCAACTGTTCATGAGATGACCGAGATCCACCGGCGTGTGATCGAGCGGCGCGGGCCGGCATTACTTTTCACGCAAGCGCGAACAGCCGAGGACACGCCGGCACAAATGCCGGTGCTCGTGAATATCTTCGGATCAATCGAGCGCGTTGCGTGGGGCCTAGGTGTATCGCGAGACCGCCTATCGACACTCGGAGATATGCTGGCGCGGCTCCGTTTGCCCGAGCCGATCGACGACTTCAAAGGATTGCGAAAGAGCTGGCCGCTCGTCAAGGCAGCACTCAGCGCGATGCCGTCGATGGTCAGCCGTCCCGCGGTTCAGGAAGTCGTCTACACCGATAGAGACATCGATCTCGCGCGTTTGCCGATTCAAACATGCTGGCCGGGCGAGCCGGCGCCGCTGATCACATGGCCTCTCGTCATTACGCGCGCACCAAGCTCGGATAGCCTCGCGAGCTATAATACCGGCGTCTATCGCATTCAGGTGCTTTCTCGCGACCGAGCCATCATCCGGTGGCTCGCGCACCGCGGCGGTGCGGCGCATCATCGGCTTTGGGCCGGGATGAGGCAGAAAATGCCGATTGCGGTCGTCGTGGGAGCCGATCCGGCGACCATGCTATCAGCCGTTCTGCCGTTACCCGAAGGGATGTCCGAGCTGAGATTCTCGGGCGTTCTGAGAGGAGAGCGGCCTCGTCTGGCTCAATGCTTGACGCAGCCCCTGATGGTGCCGGCCGACGCAGAGATCGTGATCGAGGGCACCGTTTCGCCAGACGAGACCGCACCCGAAGGCCCGTACGGCGATCATACCGGCTACTACAATACCGTCGAAAATTTTCCCGTTATGCAGATCACCGCGATCACGAGCAGGCGCGCGCCCATCTACGTGTCGACCTATACCGGGCGTCCGCCCGACGAGCCGTCGATTATCGGGGAAGCACTCAATGAACTCTTCATCCCGATACTGCGCGGTCAGATTCCAGAAGTGGTCGATTGCTGGCTTCCACCCGATGCCTGCTCCTATCGCATGGCCATCGTGTCGATGCGCAAACGTTACCCCGGCCATGCGCGCCGCATCATGACCGCGATATGGGGGATGATGGCGCAGTTCTCCTACACGAAGATCATCGTGATCGTGGATGACGATATCGACGTGCGCAATCATCGCGATGTCTTGTGGGCCTTGTCGACACGTATGGATCCGGGCCGCGATCTCGTCGTGCTCGATCGAACACCTATCGATTACCTCGACTTTTCGTCGCCGCTCAGCGGCCTCGGTGGCAAGCTCGGCATCGATGCGACGAACAAGATCGGGACCGAAACGAGCCGGGAATGGGGGCAGCCGCTGCACATGGATCGCGCTGTTGTCGATCGTGTAGATCGCATGTGGGCGGCGCTCGGACTGCACGATATCGAAAGCTCAACCAAGCGGGTCAACCGATGAACTGCCAGCGTGTCGTGCTGGGCATCAGTGGCGCGTCCGGAGCCATCATCGGGGTGCGGATTGCCGAGATGCTCTCTCAATTACCCGAGATCGAGCTGCATCTTGTCGTCTCTCCTGCCGCCTTACGGACATTGGCGATTGAGGTCGGCCCGGACGCAACCGCTCGCCTTGAGCGCAGCGCCAAGAAGCGACACCCAAGCGACGATATCGGCGCCGATATTGCAAGCGGTTCTGTTCCGACAGCCGGAATGATTGTCGCGCCATGCTCCATGAAAACGCTTTCGAGCATCGCGGGCGGCATCGCGGACAATCTGATCGTTCGTGCCGCCGACGTGCATCTCAAGGAACGCCGGCGGCTTATCCTCGTCGCGCGCGAGAGTCCGCTGCATCTCGGCCATCTGCGGGCCATGACGGCCGTCACGGAATTCGGGGCTATCGTGGCGCCGCCGGTTCCCGCGTTCTATCTGCTGCCGGAACGGCTGTCCGATATTGTGGATCAGATTGCCCTGCGCACCATAGACCTATTGCACCTGGGGAACGCACCGCGGCCGCGGGCGTGGGCAGGCTCTGCTCAGGATAGGTCGTCCCGAGAATGATGGTTAAGGGACACGATCTGCCAACCTGCAGCTTGATGCAAGTCAACGTTCTGAACCTCGGAAGCATCCAACATGCGTCGATCGGGCCGCCCTCAGTTCCGCGCCATCGTGCAAGGGGGTGAGGAGGACGCAGTGGAGCACGGGCCGTTGATACGCGATGTCTCGCTGATGGAACCGGAAGACTGGCGGATCGTGAGATCGACGCCGCTCTTCGGAAGCATGTCGAAGGACGTCACTGCAAGACTGGTGGGATCGTCAGGCCCCAAGTTCTGTGAAAAAGGGACTTTGCTGTTCCAGCAGGGTGATCGCGCCAACGCCTTCTATGTCATTCTTGAGGGATGGGTGAAGATTGCTCGCCTCACTCCGGAGGGCAGCGAGGCTGTCGTCGGCATCTTCCGGCGTGGTGAGACGTTTGCCGAAGCGGCCATGTTTTTGGGTGGCCGCTATCCAGCCAACGCCGAGGTGGTGGCTCCGTCGCGCCTTCTGAAGATTGACGGTGAGAATCTACGCAGGATCATCCGGGAGAATCCGGATCTTGCGTTCTGTATGCTGGCGTCGGCGTCCTATCACTTGAAGTTCCTCGTTGAGCAGATCGAGCAGATCAAGCTGCTGTCCGCACCGCAGCGCATCGCCGATTTCCTGATCCAGCAATGCCGCACCCGCCAGGGCTCTTGCGTGGTCGTCCTGCCCTACGAGAAGGCGCTGATCGCCAGTCGACTCGGCATGAAGCCCGAAAGTTTCTCTCGTGCGATCGGAAGATTGCGCAATCTCGGCGTCTCCGTCGATCACGAGTGCGTTTCAATTGCCAATGTCGGCACACTCATTGCCTTCGTCGAGAAGGGTGCTTGATGCAGGCACCAGGCGCAACACGAAGGCATCCTCTTGTCAGTCTGTCGGCTCGCCACGGTTAGCTCATGAAGCAGGGCAAGGTCCGCGAAGGTACATTGCTGCAATTAAACACTCGGAGGATGAGCAAATCCGACATCCTCACTTTTGCTGCTGCTTTTGACCCTCAGCCGGCGCACCTCGACGAGCGCGCAGCGCAAGACACACCGCTGCGGGGGCTAAGCGCTTCAGGGTGGCATACGTGTGCCGTGATTGCGGGCGCCCTCGAAGAGGCACTTGAGAGTCTACCCGGCTATGTCGGCATCACCGGTGTTGATGATCTGCGATGGCTGAAGCCGGTACGGCCTGAAGACCAACTCATCGGATGCGTGATTTTGGGACCGCCGTCAGCATGCACGTGCGGCAACATGGAAGAGAGGCGACCAGCGCAGGTTGAGGTCCGCAATCAGCGGGGGGTGGAGGTCGTGCGTTGGTCCTGCCACGTGCTGTTGGGCCGACGCAGTGCATCGGCGACCATCTCCGGATGTGCAGCTCGAGCGGCAAGAAGGTCCGGGGTCGATCGCCGATCGGGAGTGCATTTTATAAAGTACTTCGAGGATATCCATCGCGGAGACGAGATCGAACTCGGCAGCTATGAATTTACCCCGGAAAGCCAGAACATCTTCGACAGCATCGTTACTTCTTGCTGCAGTGAGGCCTACCGGCCGGGTGTGCGCGATTGGCATCTTGTAGCGGGATGGATGAAGCTGATCACGGCTTACTACGACGACCGCGCGGCACAGCTCGCCAGTGTCAATCTGCCGGCGCCAAGGCTCGGCCCCGCCATAGGACTGAGATGGTTGCGCTGGCTTGCTTCGGTTTCGACAGGGGAACGCATAACGTTTCGGAGTTGGGTGGAGCATAAGGTCGATGCCGTCCGCAGCTCGCAGTGGGGATTGCTCATTGCTGGCACCGAGGGATTCAATGCAAGAGGGGAGATTGTCATTTCTTTCTATCCGCAGTTCATCCTTGAACGGCGCACGATCCCAGGAGCCTCTTGAGCTCGACTGGTGCGGTGCGTGTTGTAGCCGGCGGCGCAGCGGGCGCCTGAGCTACGCCAGATCCGTCCGGCCTCATTGCTCGCTTCGACCACGATCTCTGAAATGCGGCCTGCGATCCGCGCGTTGCGTCAGGCCTGCTCCGGCGCAATCCCCAGATAGGCATGACGCACGCCATCGTCCTTGAGCAGCGCCTCACCCGTTCCCGAGAGCACGATCCGGCCGTTCTCGAGCACATAACCGCGATCCGCGAGGCGCAGCGAATGGGCGACATTCTGCTCGACCAGCAGGATCGTGAGCCCGCGTTGATTGAGCGCGCGGATCGTCGCAAACAGTTCCTGCACCATCGCCGGCGCAAGACCGAGCGATGGCTCATCGAACATGATCAGCTCAGGCCGGCCCATGAGGCAGCGGCCAATCGCCAGCATCTGCTGCTCGCCGCCCGACATCGTGCCTGCGAGCTGCCGGCGGCGCTCGACGAGACGCGGGAACATCGCGAACACTTCGTCGAGCGTCTGTTTCATGTACGGGCGCGCACGCGGAATCAGCGCGCCCATTTCGAGATTCTCTTCGACGGTCATCGAAGGGAAGATCTTACGCCCCTCCGCAACTTGACCGATGCCGAGGTTGCAAACGCGATAGCTCGGCTGGCCGGTGATGTCGGCGCCGCGGAAGCGGATGCGTCCGGCGCGAGGCCGCTCGATTCCGGCAAGGCTGCGGATCAGGCTGGACTTGCCGGCACCATTGGCACCAACCAGGGCGACGAGTTCCCCCTCCGCCGCCGACAGCGAGACCTGGTCGAGCGCCTGCGCGTCGCCGTAGAAGACATCCAGGTTCTCGACCTCGAGCATCATACGACTGCTTCCCCAAGATAGGACTCGATGACCGCCGGATTGCGCGTCACCTCGTCCGGCGTCCCTTCCGCAATGACCTCGCCGTGATGCATCACGACGACACGCTGCGCGAGCGCCATCACAGCCCGCATCACGTGCTCGATCACGAGGATCGTGATGCCGCGTTTCGCATTGAGGTCGCGCAGCACGCCGACCATCACGTCAACTTCAGTCGGACGCAGCCCCGCCATCACCTCGTCGAGCAGGAGTAACCGGGGCTCGGTCGCCAGCGCGCGCGCCACTTCGAGCCGCTTGCGCTCCGGCAGCGTCAGCGACGCGGCGGGATGGCCGCTCTTCGGCGAAAGCCCGAGCACATCCAGCACCTCATCTGCCAGTTGCCGCGCTTCCGAAACCGTGCGGCGCGCGTTGAGCGCACCCACCACGACATTGTCGAGGACACTCAGCCCCGCGAAAGGCTTCACAAGCTGGAATGTGCGCCCGATGCCGATGCGGCAGATCTGGTCCGCGCGCTTGCCGTCGATGCGTTCGCCCGCGAGACGAACGGCACCTGCGTCGGGCGCGTAGACGCCGGCGATCATGTTGAAGCACGTGGTCTTGCCGGCACCATTTGGGCCGATCAGTGCGACGATCTCACCTTCGCCGACCGAGAACGTCAGGTTCTGCGCCGCGCGCAGCCCCGAGAAGCTCTTCGACAGTCCATCAACTTCGAGCAGCGCCGGCATGTCACGCCTCCGGCTTGTCTGATGGTTTGGAATCGAGTCCAAGCAGCCGGCGCAGCGGCGGCCAGACGCCGTGAGGCAGGGCCATCACCACCACCAGCAGACAGATGCCATAGAACACCTGCTTGGCACCCGGCACGTCGACGCCAAAACGCAACATGCCCTCGCGCAGCGTTTCGGCAAGGCCGGTGAGCAGGAACGCGCCGATGATCGGACCGAACAGAGTGCCAATGCCGCCGATGATCGGGCCCAGTATCATCTCGATCGAGCGGCCGATGTTGAAGACCTGCTCGGGAAAGAGATTGTTGTAGTAGAAAGCGAAGAAGATGCCTGCCACCGACGTCATCGCCGCAGAAAGCACGACCGCGTACATCTTGTAGCGGAACGTATCGATGCCAAGCGCGCGCGCCGCTTCCTCATCCTCGCGGATGGCCTGCCAGTAGTAGCCGGCGCGGCTGCGCAACAGCGCGTGGCAGAGCACGAACAGCGCGACCGTCAACACCAGGATCACGTAGTAGAACATCCGCGGGCTGCCGCGCAGCGTCCAGAGATTGTTCTCGGTGTAGTTGGCGACCGGCACGAACAATCCGCCCGATCCGCCGACCCACTGCCAATGATCGAAGCCGATCCGCGAGAACTCGGCGAACGCAATGGTCAGGATCGCGAAGTAGACGCCCGCAACCCCGAAGCGGAAGGCCAGAAAGCCGATGACGGCACCCGCAAGCCCCGCAACGACGAGGGCGAGCGGAAGGCCGAGCCACGGGCTGATCCCGAAATGAAAGTACAGCGCCGCCGACGTGTAGGCGCCGAGCCCGACATAGAGAGCGTGACCGAGCGAGAGCTGTCCCGCGAAACCCATCATGATGTTCCACGCCTGCCCCGTGTAGGCGAAGTAGAGGATGAGGATCAGCACGGTCAGCAGGTAGTCATTGACCAGGAACGGCGCCGCCACCAGCGCGGCCAGAAACAGAAGCGACAGAACGAGACTGCGGCGCGGGACCCCTTCGAGCAACGCAGCGATCATCTGGCTTTCTTTCCGAGAATGCCCTGCGGGCGGAACAGAAGCACGAGCACGAGAATACCGAAGGCAAACATGCTCTTCGCTGAGGGTGAGTAGAGCAGCCCGGCGAGCGCCTCCGTCAGACCGATCAGCACGCCACCGAGCAGCGCGCCCGGCATGGAGCCGAGCCCGCCGGTGATGACGATGACGAATGCCAACAGCGTATAGGCCGGCCCAAGCGCCGGCGTGACATCGACGATCAACGATAGCATGACGCCGGCGGCACCGACGCAGGCCGCGCCAATGCCGAAGGTGAGCGCGTAGAGATGCTTGACGTCGAGCCCGACCACGAGCGCACCTTCGTAGCTGTCCGCGCACGCGCGGATCGCCTTGCCGAGAATGGTGAAGCGGAAGAAGGCGAACAGTAGCGCCGCAATGAGCAGCGCCGTCGCTGCCGCGTAGACCTTACTCGCATCGATGATCAGCGCCCCGATGGCGAAGCTGTCGAACGAATAGGATGTCTGCACGTTGCGGGCATCCGGCCCGAACACGATGAGCTGAAGATTGACCAGGATCATCGCCACCGCGACCAGCAGCATGAACTGGCTATGCTCGGGCCGGTTGATGAATGGATTGATGATGCCGACCTGCAGCAAATAGCCGAGCACGAACAGACAGGCCGACGCCGGAATCAGCATGACGAACGGATCGAGCCCGAGCGACGCGAAGGCAACGACCGTCGCATACATGGCGAGCGTCATCATCTCGCCATGCGCGAAATTGACCACCCGGACAACGCCGAAAATGACCGACAGGCCGAGGGCCATGAGCCCGTAAACGAGGCCCGTCAGCAAGCCATTCACGGCAACATTGAGATAGATCTCTAGCGGCACCTTGCCCGATCCTGCCTTGGGCGCCGCGGCCGCCTGAACGGCCGAGGCTGAAACAACAAACGCGGCGGATCAGCGCTGGTTGTAGGATTTCATCGGCAGCTCCGCCTTTGCGCTGGCCGCCTGCGCCGGCGCGATGGTGACGAGCTTGCCCCCGCGATTCTGGATCGCGGCGTTCTTCAGCGTCGAATTCTGCCCCTTGGCGTCGAACTTCACCCCCGGACCGATGCTCACGTTGTCGGTGATATTGGTCTCGCGGATCGCGTCAGCCAAAGCTTTCGGGTCCGCCGAGCCCGCGCGCTTGTAGGCGTCGGCCGCCACCAGCAGCGCCTCGAACGTGAAGACGTGATTGGTGCTGAGATTGATGCCGGGATGCGTCTTCGCCAGCTCCGCTTCGAGCAGCTTGCTCATTGGCTTGTTGGGATCGTACCAGGGCACGAAGCTGATCGGACCATCGCCGAGCTTGCCGAGCGTCTTGAGATACTGGTCTTCGTACCAGCCTGGCCCCATGCTCAGGACCGCCGCCGGCGTCCAGCGCTGCTTCGCCATCTCGCGGGTGAGCAGCATCGCGTCGTTGAGACGGCTGACCATGAGCAATCCATCGGCGCCCGTCGCCTTGGCTTTCGCGATCTCGACCGAAAGATCCCGCGCGGTCGGATCGTAGGAGATGGTATCGACGATCTTGTAGGGCATGTCGAACTTCGGGAAGACGGCGCCAATGCCCTTCTGCATTGCCGACCCGAAAGTGTCGTTGCAGTGCATGAACACGACCGACTTCGGCGTCACGCCCGTCGCTGCGAAGATTTCCTTCTGATTCACGAACGCATCGGACAGCAGCATCGGCGCGGTCGGGAAATTCCGGAATACAAATTTGTAGCCCTGCTCGGTGATCGGCGGCGCGGCGGCAATGTTGATGACGAACGGGATGCCTTTCTGCTCGGCAACCTGTGCAATCGCGGTGCTCTGGCCCGAGTCGAAAGCCCCCATCAAAAGCTGAGCGCCCTCGCTGATGAGGCGCTCCGCCCGCGCACGCGCCACATCCGGGCTCGACTCGGTGTCACCGTTCATCAGCTCGAGCGCAGGGAGGCCGCGCGCCTTGAGAATGCTCGTCGCAATCTCAACGCCGCGGTGGCAGTCCTGGCCGATGCCGGCCTGATGCCCGGATCGCGGCAGCAGAATGCCGACCTTGAGCGGCGCACCCTGTGCGCGGGCAATCGCGAACGGGTTCACGCCAACGAACGTACCAGCAGCACCGACGCCAGCGGCAAACGTGCGGCGCGTGATGCCGGATGTCGAACCGCTGCTATCCTGCGAAGTCCTCTTGATCATGGCATTCTCCCAAAGCGTTGTTCCGGCCGGCTCCGGGTTGATCCGGGGCGTCTCCGCGTCTCCCGTCACCGCTTATCGCAAGCTGTCGCGCGCGAACAGTGGGAACACGCGGCGGCATAGCGGGATCACCATACCCAAGGGCAGGGGCAAAGCAATTGACGGGC